>JAVBRY010000070.1:0-14590 GCA_031547505.1 Candidatus Gastranaerophilaceae bacterium
GTGCAAGCTCGGACTCGTCTTGAAGTTCTTTGTTATAGTACCAGGAGGAGAAATTTCCTTTCTGGACTTCAATATTCGACCTGTTAATCGAAAGAATGTGGTCGACGCATTCGTCCAAGAATGCCCTGTCGTGTGAGATGAGAATAAATCCTTTTTTGTTTTTTAAGTATTTTGCAACAACCTTTCTTGCCTCTAAGTCGAGGTGATTTGTCGGTTCATCAATCAACAAAAACCCGCTGTCATCCATAAAATGTGCAGCGAGAAGGACTTTCGTCCGCTCTCCGTTAGATAAAGTATCAAAGGGTCTGTAAAGCACATCACAAGGGTCGATATCAAGGAGTGAGAGTTCTTTTTCCAGCCGCCACTGTTCGGAATTAAAATGGGGATATAGACTATCCAAAATATCAAACGTCATAAGGGTTTTGTCGATGATTTTCTGCGGGAAATATTTGAAATCAACGGAAGAAGTTATTTTTCCTTCGTACTCAAATTTTTTCAGCAAGAGGTTTAGAAACGTGGTTTTGCCCCTGCCGTTTCTGCCTATAAAACCGAGTTTCCAGTCTGTGTCAATTTGAAAAGATACATCGTCGAAAATCTTTTCGCCGCTGGAAAAATACGAAAAAGTTAAATTAGATACGCTAATTAATGCCATAAAAAAGTCTCCTATAAATAGTGTGTGATTGGTTTTACACTATACAGACTTCAACGGCGTATCTCCTTTTTTCTAGCTACATTAACCATTATAGCATTATTTTTGTGATTTTTTAAGATGTTATGTATATGAAAAACAAATAGTAATTTTCTGAAAATCCGCATCAATATTTGTTTTTTTGATTTTTCATCTTAACATTTGTTAATATTTTTGACAAAACTAACAACTTTTTTTTTCACGGTTTTTAAATCTATCATAACTCTGTCCACAAATTGCCCCAAATTGATAATAATGCCACATATAATAACGAACAAGGAGTAGAAAAAGATGACTATTAATCTTAGCGCCCCAATGCTAAACAAACAACAGAATGTTTCTTTCAAAGCAAAAGAAAAACCCCAACAACGATCCGACGAAACGGAATCACAAAACACTGAATCAAAACAAATGAACCGTAGAGCATTTTTAAATACGGCGGCAAAATTATTAGCTCTTGGAGCTACACCCGCTATTATTGCCCAGGCTTGTACGAAAATAGATATTGAAACCAATGTAACTGTAGATTTTGACAAACTTATTGATGTAGTTATGGGTTTGGCAGGAACAAACACTGAAATACTTGCGGAACTTCGTGAACTCAGAAAAGATATGAATGCAAATAACGAAGTAACTCAACAACAATTGGGTGTAATCATAAGCATATTAAATAATCAGGTTGGTCTGGATGAAGCTACTTTGAACCAAGTTAATAATATCTATGCAGCACTGCTTAATGGTTCTATTTCTTTCGGTGATGCGTTGAAAGATATACTTGCTGTTCTGAACAGCATTGATCAGACAACCAAAGCTATATATGACGAACTCGGTAAAATATCAGGCAAACTTGATGTATTTATGGAGCAATACGGCGATAACCAAGAAACCTTATTTATAATGTTGAATCAGATTATTAAAAATCAGGATTATACAAACGAAGTGCTTGTGAATATCGGTGACAAAGAGGATAAATATTTTAACCAGGTAATTAATGAACTCAATAATGTCAATAATACGCTCGTCAATATCGAGAAAAAAGAAGGCAATTCTGACAAAACATTAAAACAGATACTTGTAGAAATGGAAAAGAACAACGCACAGAATGCTGAAAACTTCAAAAAAATCCTCGAAAAATTATGCCTGCTCGACTCTCATATGCAAAGTAAACTTAATGTCGTAATTCAAGCAATTAAGGACAACAAAATAGATTTGACTGAAGCACACAATTTGCTCAACCAAATCCTTGTTACAGTTCAGTCAATTGATAAAAATCAAAGCCAAACAGATTTGTCATCAATAAATGATTTCTTGGCACAGATTCTTGAAAGCATTAAAGACATACAAGGATGTGACTGCAAAACAGAGATATTCATCGACATAAATATTATCTTGAATGAAATTAAAGATAATGGCGGAAAATGCGGCGATAAGACTAAAGATAAAATCGACAAATGCAAAAAGAAAATCAACGATCACTGCAATAGCCACAACAAAAATAAAAAGTACGCTCAAAATAACAGTGTGAACAACAGCTACTATGCAAACACCAACAAATATAACGAATATGCAGCAAGAAAAAAAAGATATAATGTATAATTAATTAAAAAACAATAAAAAAGACTTAAGTTTAACTTAAGTCTTTTTTTATTATTGAGCTATTTAGCATCTTTGATTAGTTTTTTTCTTAGGGCGTCTGCTTTTTCTTTGCCAATTTGTGGTTCTACTTCTTTAATCCAGGCTTCTACAGTGCCTTTGTGGACTTTTCCGTCAATGACGTTACAGTCACAATAACCTTCTTTATCTTTAAGGAACATTTCTTTTTCTTTAGCTTCATAAACTTTTAATGCTTCTGCTTTGTCCAGCCTGTGGTTGAGTTTGTCACAATCAACATCTTCAGGAAGAACAATTTCTTCTCCGACTTTGAAGTGTTTCTGTTTAAGCGCCTGCTTAGTGTTGCAATCTTTGAACAGATAAAGTTTGTCTTTATTCAATTCTCTAAGTTTTGCTGCATCAACTCCCAGTTCTGCTGCGATTGCTTCGGCAGTTTCTTTTCTCTGTACTACCGTAGTTTTCTTTTTGCAGTTATCA
The DNA here is from genome assembly GCA_031547505.1 of Candidatus Gastranaerophilaceae bacterium. Lineage (GTDB taxonomy): Bacteria > Cyanobacteriota > Vampirovibrionia > Gastranaerophilales > Gastranaerophilaceae > JAVBRY01. The sequence goes on from JAVBRY010000070.1 coordinate 2,777, forward strand.
ACTTTTTCTATAGGTTTTAATTCACCTGCGTCTATTTTAACTACTACTGGATCAATTTCAATAGGTATGTCAGGTATCTCCAGGAGATCATTCGGAGGGCAGTCGCATTCTTTTTCGTCGCAGTTAGGAGGAAGCGGCAGTGTTACATTTGCTTTTATCATATAACGCAGTACCTGAGCTTCGTCTCTGTTAAATTTGTCGTTACCTTCAGCCATTTCCATAGCTTTTTTCAAGTCTGTTACGTTGAGAGTGCCGTCTTTATTTACGAAGCCTCTTGCGATATCTTTCAACAAAGCAGCCTCTTTTTTGTTGTACGATTTATCTATAGAATCTTCGAAGACCTTGAGTGTTGTGTCGCAATCTACTTTCGGCATTATTGATTCTTCATTACGTGTAACTTGTTTGTAAATACTGTACAATGCTGCAGTTGTACCGCCAACTATTGAAGGCGTGATGCTGAATACTTTTGTAGTTTGTGCTACATCTACTACGCCGCCTGCATTGATATTTTGCTGACTCTTGAAGTTAAGATTAAACGGTGCTGCTGCTCCTGCGCCGATTACGGTAGCTACTGCTGTTTTGCCGACATTAACTGCAGCTTCTTTTTCACTCAAAGTTCTAATAATATTATTAATATCGCCTTTGGTGAAAGTGACTCCGCTTTCATTTAATTTAAGCATGAGTGCTTGTGCTTCAGAGCCTCTACGGCTGTAGTTGTAGCGGCCGTCAAAACCGGCATACTTGTTAACTACACCTATAGTTTTGTCGAAATCATCATATCCGGCTTTTTCGAGTTTCTTGTAGACATCTTCATCGAGTCCCCAGTTTTTTACATCCCTATATTTTTCTTGTTGGTTCATATTAGCGGTATAATGGGCTGCAGCGTAAGCCTTAGGTTTTTGGAAAGTCATTGTCTGCCAAAAATTCTTTCCGAATTCTTCTTTGGCTTCTTTATCGTATATGCCGTTATCTTTTAAATAGTTTTTTTCATTTTTTATAATTTTTCTGGTTTTTGTTTCTTTTGATTCAAAAACAGATGCAAACATGTTGTGAGCAGCCGGAGAATCTTGTGTGCTAAACACTGATGCAGCACTAGTTTCCTGACTTGCTAACTCGCCCGGTATTGACGCAGAAATAATTGTACCATTTTTTGAAGTATAAACTTCATTAACATACCCTGAACTCATAATCTTAATCCTTCTTTCCTAAATAACATCCTCTATATTCAGAATAAACAATTTTTTCATGAAAAAATTGCCTGACAGCATGAATTTGTGCTTAATCAGTTTTTTAAAAATCAGGTGTGCAGAGTGTTTAGGCGGGAATTATCATGTTAAGAAATGTAACGCTGCTCTGTAAGTATAAACAAAAACTGTCTCTCTTCTTGCAATGATAAAGACCGCTCCTTCTAAGATGCATTACAATACTGTTTAATTCGTTCAATCATTGCATCTCGGTCGATTGGTTTTGCCAGGTGGTCGTTCATTCCTGATTCGAGACATTTTTCGATATCTTCTTTGAACGCATTTGCTGTCATTGCGATAATAGGAATTGTTTTAGCATTCGGTACATCCAGCGCTCTTATTGTACGTGTAGCTTCGTAGCCGTCCATTTCGGGCATTTGGATATCCATTATTATGAGATTGTATTTTTCAGGGTTTGCTTCGAACATTTTGACTGCTTCGAGTCCGTTTTTTGCCTGATCAATATTGATTTTAGTGCTTTGCAGCAGTCTGGTTACTATCTCTCTGTTTATATCAATATCGTCGGCCAAAAGTGCTGATATGTTTGAAAAATCAGATTCTTTCGGTTTATTGTCTTCCTTAGGTTTTTCATTTAACTCTATATTTTGGGATAGAATTCTTGAAGACTCTGCAGAATTGCATTTTTCCAGTTTTACTTCAAAGATAAAGCTCGAGCCTTCTCCCATTGAAGAATCTACCCGAATCCGGCTGTTCATTTTTTCAATAATATTTTTTGAAATTGCTAGCCCCAAACCTGTTCCGCCGTAGTATTTTGAGGTTGAGTTATCAGCCTGTTCAAACGGGTTGAATAGTCGTTCTATTTGTTCGTCGGTCATTCCTATTCCGGTATCTGTGACTGAAAACATTAATATACTTCGTTTTTCATCATCCCCTGTTTTTTTGACCTTAAGCATTATTTTACCGTTATTCGGAGTAAATTTAAGTGCATTGGAAAGAAGGTTCAAGATTACCTGCGAAAGTCTTAATTCATCACCCATATAACAAGAATCGATATTAGCATTTTCAAAATCGACATTAAATTCAATATTTTTTTCATTTACCTTATCGGAAATAATGCCGCAAACTTTTGAAATCATTTTTTCAATACAAAAAGGTTCATTAGAAAGCTCCAGTTTTCCGGCTTCAATTTTTGACATATCCAAAATGTCGTTGATGATTCCGAGCAGATGTTCAGCTGAATTTTCGATTGTTGAGAGACAATATCGTAAATTTTCAACATCGGTCGATGTTTCTGCAACCTTTGTCATACCGATAATTGCGTTCATCGGAGTTCTAATCTCGTGGCTCATTTTTGACAAGAATTCACTCTTTGCACGGTTTGCGGTAGTGGCATTGATTCTTTCAAGAACAATGGTTGTTATATTTGACAAAATCATCACCACATATTTGCTTTCATTGACTTCAATATCAAGCAAATTCATTGAGTAAAAGCGTTCTTCGTTATCTTTCGTTTGAAGTTTTATCTCAAATGTTTTTTTAATCCGGCTTGTTGAAGCATCGTCTTGTTGCTTTTTCTTGAAGAAGTCCAATATCCTGTTTTTCTTGCTTGTATCTTCAACCGCATTGACTATTTCTTCAAGGATGTTTGATTCACCGCCTGATACTGATAGGCCATGGTTTTTCAGGAAATTTTTCATCCACGCGTTGGCATATCTGGTTTTAAGGTCTGAAATGCTTATAAAAGTGATGCCTTCAGGTATTGAGTCAAAGTGGTGGCAAACGATATCCATAGTGTCATTAACTCCGGAGATGATTTTTTCAAATTCACCCTGATAGCCGCTGACCTGCACACGCTCTTCCATGTAGCCTCTTTGTACCGATTTCATTATGCTCTCAATGCCTTCCATAACGCCCTTGATATTGCCTGATAGGTGTTTGAAAGCATTTCCCAGCTGGCTGATTTCGTTATCCTGGTGAAAAATTCTGTCAGGGAACTGTAGGTCGAGTTCGCCCTGAGATAATGAAACAGCATTTTCGGTGATGGATTTGAGCGGTTTTAATAAAATTCGTCTCATTATATAGAAAAATATCAGCCCAAAAAGCAATGTTGCAACAATTAGAGCTAAAATTACTTCATTACGGTAATCGTTAATCTGTTTTTGAAAAGGTGCAAAATCAACATCAGTACCCAAAAATGCAACAACTTTTCCTTGTGAATTGAATATCGGTGCATAAGCATAATAGATGTCGCCGTAGCTTCCTTTATAATGCACAGCTTTTTCAAATGGTGTGCCTGTTTTCAAGACTTTATCAGCGCTCTGATATTCTCCTTTAGATTCGGTCTTCCCTATTGTAAAACCTTCTTCATCCATATCGTTGGAGTAGCTATATGTATAGTCATTAGGCTCTCCGTTGTCGAAAAGGATATAGAAATACATAACGTCCATATTTTTTGCCAATGTATCGAGGCGGTCTTTAAAATTTTCAAACTTCTCATCGGCAACAAGGTTTTTTGTGAAATGTTCAACCTCATCCCCGTCAATGGCGAAACTTGCTTGAGTATTGCTCATTTTGACCATTTTGTTGCAATAAGACAGGAAGGTGTCTTTTGATTGGTTGTAGCTGAACATATACATAAAAAACGCTACAATCATAAACATTGTCGTTGTAAGCAATATGATATAAGTCGCAATGCTCATCTTTGGCATAAATCGTGAACTAAGGCGTGAACGTATATTTTTTAGCATAATTGCTCCTACACAAAAGTATTCACAAGCTTTTATAGATTATACAAAATAAAATGAATAATTACAAAGGAAACATTGTATTAATAGAGATAGGTTCTTTATTTCATAGCTCTTTGTTTTCTGCGTGAGCGGGATTTTTTGTTTGGCTTTTGAATCTCCATAAATTTTGCAAACGGATGTTTTGCAGATTCAGAGGATTGTTTTTTTGAATTTGAACTCCAAAATGATTCTTGGGAATTTTGGGATTCTTGGGATTTTTTAGAGTCAGAAGAGTTTCTTCTTCCATTATTGTGATTACGATTACGGCTACGACCGGAGGATTTTCTTGAACCTTCTTCTCTGTGCTCGAACATAGGCTGCTCTATAACAAACTGTCTGTTTATTTTCATATGCTCTTTTTTTGTAAGCATTTTATAAAGTGCAGCAGCGATATCTAATTCGGTGATGCTTTCATCCATTAAAAATTGAATTTTAGATTTGTATTCTTCTAAATCAGCATTGAACGCGATTTCTCTGATTTCAGCACCGTGTTTGAGGAATCTTGCACTATCAAGTTCTTCAACCGTAGGGCATTCTCTTTTTGTTATTTTAAACCCGTTTGCTCTTTCAATCCGTCTGAGTGCATTAATCTGTCCTCTTGAGATGAAAGAAAATGCCAAGCCTGAATTGCCGGCACGGCCTGTTCTGCCGATTCTGTGGATATAATCTTCATCGTCTCTCGGCAAATCATAATTGAAAACCGCATCAAGGTTTTTTACATCAATTCCTCGTCCTGCAACATCAGTTGCAACAAGAAGTTTTATAATTCCTTTTTGGAATGCTCTCATAACTTTTTCACGCTGGTTTTGGTTCAAATCGCCGTGAATAGCATCAGCTCTAAACCCTCTTGCTTTCAGGTTTTCAACAACTCTGTCCACATTGCTTTTTGTGTTGCAAAAAACGAGCGCCTGATTCACCATATGCATATCAACAAGTCTTGTTATAAGTTCGGGTTTGTCTTTTTCGTTTAATTCCAAATAAAACTGTTCAATATTAGGGATGCTTTTCAAATTATCAAGAACATCAATTATAAAAGGTGTTTTTTGGAACTTTTTAGCGATTTCCATAATGTTTTTTTCCATCGTTGCAGAAAATAAAACTGTTTGTCTTTCATTATTTGTCTGTTCAAGAATTGTGTGCAAATCTTCTCTGAATCCCATATCAAGCATCTCGTCAGCTTCATCAAGGATTGCGATTTTGATATCATTCAGGCTGATTGTGCCGCGATTCATGTGATCCATAAGTCTGCCCGGAGTCGCAATCAGGACTTGCGGGTTACGAAGCAGTGCATTGAACTGTTTTTCAATCTGCTGTCCGCCATATATTGAAACCGTGCGGATTTCTTCATTGTATTTTGTCAGCTTATCAACTTCTTTGTGTGCCTGAATAACGAGTTCTCTTGTCGGGCAAAGAATCAAAACCTGAATATTCGGGTTGTATGTATCAATTTTTTGTAAAGCAGGTATCGCAAACGCTACGGTTTTTCCGCTGCCTGTCGGTGCCATCGCAATAATATCTTCGCCTGCCATAATTTTCGGTATGGCTTCAAATTGAATCTGAGACGGAGTCTCAAAGTTTAAGTCAGTGATAGCGTTTTGAATAAATTCGTGTAAATTTAGCTGCTCGAATCCGAAGATTGCAGCTACTTCAGCTGTTTCAGGGGTTGTGTGGGGTGTCATAATGTTTCCTTTTTCAAATACTCTTTTACAGGGCCAAAATGCAAAAAGAGTTAAAGTTACATTATGGAGATAAATTATCTGCTTATTATCTGCAATTATAATAACATGAACATAAAAAAGTGTAACAAGTACGTTTAATATTTATGAATTTACAAATTTTTATTAACTTTCAAGAAAATTATTTATTCTTTCCTCTGGCTTAAAATATTTTTTTATAATTAACTCCATAAGATTATCCATTTTATAAGGATGTAATAAATTTGCTTTATCAAAACTTTCAATTTCTATATTATCTTCTATAATGCTTCCTTGAATTGTATATAATGGTTTATATTTATCAAAATCTGAATAATAACTAAGGTAGGAATATTCAATCAAATAAAAATGCATTGCATCATTTATTTCTGTATGAAAAATCTTTGTTGTGTTTTCAGCGTCTAAAACTACACCATTTGGAATTTTATTAGCTTTTTTCCACTTTTGGGAATTAATTTCAGTTTTAGTAATGAGTTTGTCTATAAATGCATTATAATTCATGTTATTCACCTTTCTCGTGCAAGGTTATTATAGCTTTTATTGTGTCAAAAAAAGTATCTTTGTTTTCGCGATCTATAATATTTATATTATTTATAATCACTAAATATCGGCTACATTTATTTTCTAAAGGTCCGTTTCCTTCATAAAGTGCTTTTATGTGTGATAACGATTCCTGTATATATCTTTCGCTACTACGACAGTTTCCTGCATTAGTGCTAGCAATATCTTTGTCAATTGCTTCTAAAATTTTGTTTAATCTTTTGATAGCGATTTTGCAATCTTCCTTTTTATATAAACTTTCTTTATAAGTTTCAAGTCGCCATAAGGTAAAAAGATTAAAGGCTGTGACCACTATGCTAACAACAGCTGCTGAAAAAGATATACCATTTAAAATATAATCTATATTTTTATTAAAAGATATGAATATTGAGTATATTATGGATATTGCAAGAAAGAAAAGCAAAATATAGTTAATATGGTTTTTTTTCATTTTATAATTTTCCTGTTTAAGTTCAGAGGGGGTTGTCTTGCTCGTTCGCGTGTAACGGCTCTGCGTGTTTGCTCAGTCTGTCCTGCGAACAGCTTGCCGATTTCGCAAACACTCCAGCCTCGGCTCACTCACGCTCGAACCTTTACAAAGCTTCGCTTTGTGGTTCTCACCCCTTCAACATATTTAAAAAGAATTTGGCAAAAGCCAATTCTTTTTAAAATCGGAGAGGGGGGGATTCGAACCCCCGGTGAAGTTGCCCCCACACAAACGTTCCAGGTTTGCACCTTAAACCACTCGGACACCTCTCCTTATTTTTTATTAAATTGTCAAATTATTTGTGTCACGAGTGGTAAACTGTTGTCTACTCTTACCGCTATGAAAAGATACTTAATCTTTCCATACGCTAGCTTGTTGGTTTTGCCGCTACTCGGACACCTCTCCTTATTTTTTATTAAATTGTCAAATCATTTGTGTCACGAGTGGTAAACTGTTGTCTACTCTCACCGCTATGAAAAGATACTTAATCTTTCCATACGCTAGCTTGTTGGTTTGGCCGCTACTCGGACACCTCTCCATTAATTTATCTTATTTTATAACAAAAACTTTTAGTTTTACATTCGATTAATATTACCAGCCGACTTCTTCGACACTGCCGACTCTCTTATCCTTTTTGTTGTAGCAGATTCCACCTTCCCAGTGGCTTATGAGTTCTCCGTTACTTTTATAAACGAATCGTTCTTCGGCTGAGATTACTATCCCTACAGCAATAAGTTTCCCTTTAAAGTCATATCTGAAAATGCGATAGGGAAAAGTTGTCTTGTCATTCTTTACATCAATCTCGTCGATATCAACAAACATCAGCTGGTTTATGTTTTTCACATAGTAGTATGTGAATTTTGGGTTGTTATAGTACATGACAGCATACACAGGTACTTTGAATCCACGAAACAACTGCACATTTCGGTTTGTCACAGAAGCTTTGCCGTTTAAAACCGTTTTGTTTTCCTTGTAGTCAGGGTCTTTCAGATGCTCTTCGAAAACAGAAATATCGATATTTCGCTCTATGCCGTCAAAAGCAAGCCTTCTCGCCATCTCAACAGTAACAACCTGCCCCTCAAGTGTCATCGCAAATGCAGGCATGAATAGGCAAGCCATTATTAATAAAAACAGGATTTTTTTCATAAGGTGATTATAGCATAGCTTTAGTAGGGTGGGGTCCCTACCCCACCGCTATGATATGTTATAATTTCTCTATGTCTAATTACACAAGATTATTTATTGATAATTCATATATTTTTCTAACAATTGTGACATATGATCGTAAGCCTATTCTTATAGAAAATATTGAGCTATTGAGAGAGTCTATTCACAGAACTCAAGAAAAATATAAATTTAAAATTTTTGCAGGAGTTGTTCTTCCTGACCACATACATATAATTTTAAAATTCGATAATATTAAAGAGTATCCTAACGTTATTTTTGCAATTAAATATCATTTTTCACGAAATATAAATACAATAGAGGATTTAACACAGAGCAAAATTAATAAAGGTGAAAAAGGTATTTGGCAAAGACGATATTGGGAACACACAATTAGAGATGAAAAAGATCTAAAGACACATTTGGATTACATTCATTATAATCCTGTAAAACATAATTTGGTTAGAAATGTAAAGGACTGGAAATTCTCATCATTTCATAAATTTGTTGAAAAAGGTAATTATGACTTGAAGTGGGGGAGTAATGTAAGTCATATTAAAGAATTAGATTTTGAATAATTTATTTTGGTGGGGTAGGGACCCCACCCTACTGGATTTTAACGTGCTCACTATTTACTAATCACTAAGATAACAAGATTAATATACATTCTTGAGGCCATTTAGCACGCTTCGTTTTAACTCAGCGGCTAAAGAAGGCAAAATAGCATAGACTGGGTTCGACTGAGCGACGCTTGCGTTGCGAGTTCAGATTAGGACCTCTCGAGGTCACTGGGTTTTAAACATTAAAAAATAGCATAGACTGGGTTCGAACCAGTGACCTCCCGGGTATGAGCCGAGCGCTCTGACCAACTGAGCTACTATGCCATCTGTAAGTTTTATTTAATTGTATCATAGACGCTCAGTTGGTCCTAAATTGGACTTCGGCTCCGTTTCTCTCGCCGTGTGAGCTACTATGCCATCTGTAAGTTTTATTCAATATTACTTAATTATTAAATAAAGAAGAAAAAATTTCAAATTTTTGCTTGAAAATCTAACTCATTTGTTTTTAAAAACCATGTTTGTTACTATTATCCAATGGAGAGCATATTCATACGCAGAATGGAAAAGAGTGATGTCGATGATGTGATAGAGCTTGAGGAGCTTTCTTACGGTAAACATCACTGGTCAAAGGACTCTTTTTATAACGAGTTGAAAAACAAACTCGCGTTTTATTACTGTGCTTTGGATGAGAACAAAAAACTCCTTGGATACATCGGATGCTGGCATATATTTGAAGAGGCGCATATAACAACTCTTTCCGTTCATCCTAAAGCCAGACGAAAGAAGATTGCACAGGCGCTATTGATGAGGCTTATTGACGACTGCTATGGAGACAGAGTAAAATATATTACCTTAGAAGTGCGTGAGAGCAATGTTCCTGCGATATGCTTGTATGAAAAGAACAGTTTCAAGTCTATAGGTACAAGAAAAGGATACTATCAGGATAATAATGAAAACGCTTTGATAATGTTTACGGAAAATATCTGGCATGAAAAGTTCAAATTGTTATATAATCAAAACAAAGAGTCATTAAAGGAAATGAATATCGTAAATGGATAAGACAAAAAGGCTGAGAGAGCAGCTTGAAGAGTTTAATGCAGCCAATAAAAACATAAAATTCACATTTGGCACGCTTGTTGTCACGGCGTGGTGTGTGTTTTTGATTGTCATAGCGACTTTTACGAGGATTGATTTTTCGCATTATATGTTAGGATTGCACGGTCTTTCAACAGGTTCTTTTGTGAAGGTTCTCAGTTATTCTTATGTGCCTCAGGTGCCTGTGATATTTTTTATTGCAGCTTTGATTGGCAATCGTTTTGGGATTTTGTCGGTTTTGATTTATATAACATTAGGTCTTACATTATTTCCGATATTCGCTCTGGGTGGCGGATTGAACTATGTTTTCCAGTATAATTTCGGATACATTTTGGCATACATTCCGGCTATTTATATTGTTTCATTTATGCTGAAAGATAAATTTTCATATGGTAATATCGCAAAGGCCACACTCTTAGGGGTTTTGACTATACATATAATAGGTGTGTTTTATCTTATTTTGATGGCAATAATCCATCATGATTCTTTCGCAAATGTAACAAGCTGGATGTTTATGCAAAGCGGAATGAAGCTGATTTATGATTTTATTTTCGGATTCTTGGCGCTATGGATAAGCAAACCGGTGAAGCATATCCTCTGGCTGTCGATGTCATAAATTGACTAATCGTAAATACCGCTGAGCTGATTGGTGGTTTTGTAGTCGTGAGAATATTTTTCTCTCTTTTTTGCTACATTAAGATCCTTTTTGGCTAAAAGAAAAGAGATATTGTTAATCGTAACATCAACACCTTCCTTGAGCAGTTCTCTTCTAATTTTTGGTGCACCATATTTGGGGTTATCTAAAATTACATCAAGTATTATAGATTTCTCTGCATCAGATAATTTTTGCGCAGGGGCTTTGGGTTTACGAGCGGATGGAGATGGGTTTTTTTTATTCTGCAAAAATATTTTCAAATATCTTTCGAGTTTGGCATCGTTCATCCCTTTGGAACACTCTTCTATCTGGCCTTTTTTGCGAGAGGCTGTTTTGCCGATCCAGTCTTCATAATAGACAACTGCTCGGTGTATTTTGTTTTTATCATTTATTTCTATTGATATAATAGGAGCGTCTTCATTTTTTATTGCAGTAATTTTTAAATTTTTAGCAATTTTTTTAGGTAAATATGTATATTGAGATTTTTCAATTTCTGCATTCACAAGTTCTAGGTGTTCAAGAACAGAATCAGATACTTTTTCGTAAATTCCTAATGTTGAATCCACAGGCAGTTCCTGCTCTTTGCGTTTTTGGGTTTTTACGTATGAATCAATACCGTATGCACCTAAATTAAGATTGGCTGAATAAGCATCTGCGTATGCTTTAAAAGAGCAGTGCTGAGTATTTTGTATTTTGTTTTGATAGAAGTTTGCGATTTTTATTGGGTTAATCATAGTTTTCTTTTACACTTTTCTAAACAGGACGATTTTTGGACTTTCCTTTTTGATATTTTTCAGGCGTCGGTGGTAAGCTATTCCGCTCTCGAATATTTTGAACGGTCGGTGGAGATATGCTCACCCCTTCTTCTTTAAGTTTTATAGATATGGCGTTATTACTCATATTTGGATTTTCTTTAATCATAGCTATGGCAGTGTCTTCAACTCCAGGTATAAGAAGTCGTCCTTGTCGGTACTTCTTTTTATTAGCATCTTTGAATACATCTTTGTTATTTATATATTCTCTTCTGAATTTGTAATAAGTATTGCATGAACAGTTATTTTCTCTGCTGGCATTTTGTATTCCTACTTCTTGTGCACGCTTTAAAAATGCTATTTTTTCTTCTTCTGAAAATTCTTTTTTGGGATATCTAGTTTTTGGTATGCTGATTTCTTTTACTTGAGATCGTTTGGGGATTGTGATATTTAAGCATGTACCCACATGTTTGCTGAGAAAATCATCACTTATATTCTTTGAGCTAACCATGACTTGTCCTTTTGGGTATGATTTTCCGTTGCTTCTAAAAGCTTCATACGCAATTTCTGCCCTGTCAATCTTGTCTTTGTCTTTAACTTGTACCACTAATACAGGGCTGTCTTTCAATTTTTTAACAGAAATTGTTAGGCTATTTTCACATTCTTTTGTCATAATCTTATATCCAAAATCATCTGTTTCACCGAATTTTAAAACCTCGTTATTTAATGGCTCTAGGAAATTTTCAATTGTATTATTTACTTTGCCATATCTATTTGGTATTGCATCTTTCGGAAGCGTTGTTAACCATTTGGTACGAGATACAGTTGTGGGTTTGTCTTCATCTTCATCATAAC
>JAVBRY010000006.1:0-8637 GCA_031547505.1 Candidatus Gastranaerophilaceae bacterium
GGCGGACACCTTTTTTCATTCTGTTAATAGTGTTTTTGTTGATTAAATAAGCTGTCTCTTTGGTTTTTGGCGTGTGAACGGTTATGTAATCACATTGTCCCCAGAACTCGTCCAAAGTCGCTGCATATCTTGCACCAAACTTTTCGACAACTTCTCTTGTTGTATAAGGGTCACAGACAAGAACATCCATCCCCAGTGCCAGAGCAACTTTCGCCACGTGTGAACCTATTTTTCCGAACCCTATAATACCTAAAGTTTTGTTAATAACTTCGTGTCCTGTGTACTTTGAACGCTCCCAAAGTCCTTGGCTGGTAGTTGCAGCTGCTTTTGCAATGTTGCGAGACATCGCAAGCATTAGAGCAATGGTGTGTTCAGCCGCCGCGTTTGTGTTCCCATCAGGCGAATTCACAACAATAATACCTTTTTGTGTCGCACTTTCAACATCAATGTTGTCCACACCGACACCGGCACGACCGATAATTTTAAGATTCTTAGCCGCCTCAATGATTTTCGGCGTAACTTTTGTCTCGGAACGAACCATCAGTGCATCGTATTCACCAATGACTTTACTTAATTCCTCTTCATTCATCGTTGGCAATAAATCCGCCTGTGCAACTTCTTCCACAATTTTTTTAGCTGTTTCGTTAATTTTATCTGTGATTAAAACCTTCATGACATACTCTCTCCGTTAAATACTCTTAAAGTAATTATACACAATAAAAATATCATGTGGCAGTGCTTTAAATTTTGTCGTCCCGCTGTAGATTTGCTTTAATTGCTCTCCCTCTCCTGTGAGGAGAGGGTTGGGGTGAGGTGGCGATACTATTTCTACTACACTTAACGCATTGTCTTTTCCTCAAAAAAGAGATAAGATTAAAGTATAAACTGGGGCAATCAGGGGAGATAAAATTTTGCAAAATAGACGCTGGTATGATAAATACGACGAAACTCAAAGAGCTTTAACTCTCTTAAAATCGCTCGACAGAGAGCTTCAAAGAAAATTCTCTAAAGATATTATTGACGTTGCTATTACGGTGAAAAACATGAACAGCGAAAGTGAAGAACCGCCACTGAGCATCGGCGTGGAAAGAGTTCTTGGAATGTACCAAGCGAGCCAGGCTCGTAGATGGTACGACAAAAAGAGCCTTCTTGCTACAGCTATAAAAGAGATTTCAAGCCTACCCGAACCGGATTACAAACATGTCATGGAAGGCATATGCCTTTCAGCTGATAATTAACGGTTTGGCGGTATTAGAATGAATGAACAATTCAGCCGTAATGAGTTAATATGGGGACATGATTTTCAAGAAAACTTGAAAACAAAACACGTCACCGTTTTCGGTCTTGGAGGAGTAGGCAGCTATGCGTTGGAATCACTAGCCAGAGCAGGAATTGAGAGCTTCACTATTGTCGACTTTGATACGGTAAGCGAAACCAATATCAACCGTCAGATTATAGCGTTGCATTCTACAATAGGACAGAAGAAAACCGATGTCTTCAAAGCCCGTTTGTTAGACATAAACCCGAATATTAAACTAAACTGTGTAGACAATTTCTACGACAACAGACTGGATGAAGATATATTCGGAACAAAAACAGATTATGTAATTGATGCAATCGACACCATGCGCTCAAAAATCGAGCTCCTTGTCTATTGCTATGAAAAGAAAATCCCTGTAGTCACCTCAATGGGGGCAGGCAACAGGCTCGACCCGACTCAGCTTTACATAACTGACATTGCTGAATTGCAGTCTACAAAATGTACTTTTTCAAAAAATATAATTTATCAGCTGAAAAAGAAGGGCATAACTTCAGGCATCCCTGCCGTAGCGAGCCGCGAACTTCCAAAACAGCTTGAAAAAGTTGCAGTTCTTGAAAATATCAAAACTAAAGACGGTGAAACTTTTGAGTTCTCAAAATTCACCCCCGGCTCAACTCCGTTTGTCCCTGCCGTGGCAGGATACTTTATGGGCTATTGGGTTTTGAAGAATTTGTAATTAACACGTCATTGCGAGCGTGTGCGAAGCAATCCAGACAAACATTTCAATTTTAAATTGTAAACAATTGGATTACAGCATTTTTAAGTACGCACAAACTATGCGATTCCTGCCTGCGCAGGAATGACAAATTGTAGATTGAGGTGGCTCCATATCAACAATTAACTAAAATATCATAAGTCACATTAGCATCAATCTGACACTTCTCACCGATTTTTGTTCCTCGCTGAGAGAATCTTGCACGGACTTTGTCCGCTGCATCGACTGAATCTATGCCATAATCCAAGAGCTTTGTTTTCATACCGATAGAATTATAGAATTTTTCAATGCTTTCTATTGCAATATCTGCCGCTTTTGAATCATCGGATTCGTTTGACTTAAATACTTCTCGAGCGAGCTTAGCAAGTTTTCCAAGCTTCAAAGATTTTTGATTCATCAATAATCTCGGCTCAACCACTGCGAGGCTCTTTCCATGATCAAGACCATAGAAAGCAGTGAGTTCATGTCCAATCATATGGGTCGCACCATCAAAAGTAGTGCCTAAGCTTATCCAATAATTCAAACCGCATGTTGCACACCAAAAGATATTAGCTCTGGAATCATAGTCATTAGGATTAGCAAGCACCTTTGGAGCTTCTTTAATCAATGTTCTTAAAATACCCAATGCCCAGTCATCCTGCAATGGTGTGTTTAAATCAAAGGTACAATACTGCTCCATTACATGGACAAAAGTATCCACAATACCGTTCACAGCTTGATTAACAGGAAGGGAGTATGTCGTTTCAGGGTCAATTATGGAGAATCTCGGATACTGCATCTCATTGTGGAACGCCAATTTTTCATCCGTGGATAAACGCGAAATAACCGCACCGTTGTTCATCTCTGAACCTGTCGCAGGCAGAGTGATAACATCCCCGAAAGGAATTGACGTATTTGGGTGTTCCATTCTTATCATTATTGCATCATAGGCATCATCGCCTTCATACTTTGCAGCTAGTGAAATAAATTTTGTACCGTCCAGTACTGACCCGCCGCCGACTGACAGAAGGAATTCAACCCCTTCTTTTTTAATCATTTCGACAGCTTTCATACATGTTTCGTATTTCGGATTCGGCTCAATACCCCAAAATTCGACCGTATTAAAACCGCTAAGTGCCTTTTTAACCTGGTCATACACCCCGTTCGACTTCACCGAGCCGCCGCCGAAAATCAGCATTATCTTTTTGTCAGCAGGTACCAAATCTTTCAGCCTCGCAATTGTTCCTTTTCCAAACACAACACGGGTCGGACAGCAGTATTCAAAATTATTCATAAAAACTCCTCTGTAATTCTTTCGTTGTTAATATAAGAATTTTAGCAGAAAAACTAAGGTTAAGCATGTTGAATAAAATCTCAATCAAAGCTTTCTCTCCTTGGACTCTGCCGAACAAAAGCTGACTAAATGTGACAAAGGGAACTGCTGAGCTGTGCGAAGCTCGTGACCCTGTCCTTACAAGACGAAGTCGCAGTGCTGGTTTTGTGAGAGATAAGTAGTTTTTTTACTTGAGAAAAAAGCGAAAGTAAGAAAAACGTATGAGGGGTCAATAGTCAGCTTTAATTACCTGAGAACCCCTCACCCGGATTTCTATTACTCACAAAATTCGTAATGAAATTCTTCCCTCTCCCCAAGGGGCGAGGTTTTATTTAAAATTTATTCGAACTTACAATTCTTTATCGTGGTCATAACTTCTTCAACGTGACCTTCAACGTCAACATTTTTCCACATCGCTGCGATTGTGCCGTCTTGTCCTACCAAGAATGTTGAGCGAACCATTGCTTTATGCTCCTGATCAGTTGCCTGAATCACACCGTATTTTTCATGCACCATCGAATCAGGGTCAGAAAGAAGCATCACTTTCAAATCATATTTGTCTTGAAAATGCTTGTGCGTCGCCACATCATCTCTGCTTATACCGATAATATCAGCATAAGGAGCAATATTCTCAGCTATATCACTGAAATCATTAGCTTCCATTGTGCAAATCGGAGTGTCATCCTGAGGATAAAAGAACAGAACCATCGTCTTTCCAAAATGCTCGGAAAGTGTGAATTCTATCTCCTCACCGTGCATATCAATACCTTTTAAAGTAAAATCTATCGCTTTATCATTTTTTGCAAGCATAATCTAGTCTCCCTGTTGCTTTAACGTTTTTAAACAACATAAAATAGTCGTTCAAAAAATGTATCCGACAACGAGAGAATAGTAAAGTAGGTTGGGTACCAACCCAACATCAAGATTTTGGTGCGTTATACTCACCCTACTTTGCGTCATCCTGAGCCCGATAAGGGCGAAGGATCTCCGGATTATATCAATAATTTTACATCACTCAGAGATTCTTCGCTTTCGTTAGTCGCTCAGAATGACGCATTAATCAAAGCTTAATCCCAAATTTACTAAATCTAATATATGCCCGGAATCAGTTTTTCATAATCACTGACTGAACCATTATCCATACAGCAAAGAATGATTGCTTTTCCTAACGGATGCAAATCTGATTTCAAATACAACTCTAATTCTCTTTTAAAGAAATCCTCAAGCATCTTAGCACCTGCATCATAAGCATCTTTGCCAACCTGCGGCTGGTTGCTCACATCGAGGAATTTGTTCGAAATAGCTGAACCTTCAAAATGAATACCACCCGGGATATAACCCGCAAGCGGATGTCTGGCTGGTTGAAGATTCAATTTTTTAAACGAAGCCTGACCGCGACGTGCGAGGTATTCTCTGATAACCCACTGTGCCATAAACCCTACTTCCCATGAACCAACGTGTTGGTTAGGGATAAGAATGTTTCTGGTTTTTGTGGTTTTCATAAACTGTTCTAATAGAATATTAGCAAAATCAACTCTCTTACCTGTAGCGAACGGCCAGAATGAACCTACGCCTTCACTTTGAAGCTCGTTAACATTTGTAGTGTTGGTGACTATGCTTGGATTTGCATACCCTCTCGGCGCAACCAATCTCCACAGCCAAGCCAAAGCCGGCGGAAGAATGTGAAGCATACCGAAAATACCGTATGATGGGTTTTCGGATGTACAAGGAGGCGTTCTCAAACCAAAACTTCTATAATCAATCTCAACAGGACCGTCCTCGATATTTTTAATCTGATTTCTCGGAATAATTATACGGGGATTCGAACATTTTTTCTCCGGCGAATCTTCAATGTGCTCCCAAATAAGACAAGTCGCATTCGGGTGAGCTTCAATATTGAAGAATATCAAAGGCTCTTTTGGATGGCTTGTTACAGACTCCATATTAGGATCTGTACCGTATTTTTTAATATGGTCGATACGAACAAACCAGGACTTTTCAGCATCCACAACAGTTAATCTGCCGTTATCTTTTTGGAAACTTGAGTGGCAAAGCGCCATATCATCAGTCACTGGCTGCAATTTACAACCTTGTGAAAGTGCTAAATACTTCACATCATCAGAAACAACGTTACGTCCCAAAAGCAAACGCCCATCCTCTTCACGGTGAGCATACTCGAGCATCTCGCTCTTTCCGCTTCCTGAAGCACCTTCATGAAGAATGCTTATGTCGTTGTCATAAGGCGTTGTGATATTCACGGTTGAAGCGTGTACTGTAACAAAATCTTCTTCCAATCCTAACGCTAACAGAACGCCAAAAACACCTTTTTTCGCACTTGGACCGGGATATAAGTTGTATGAAAATACTTCATGAACACCGTCTTGATTGTTGTGAACAACAACCTGCTTACCCTCAAAATGTGTGTGTCTGAACGGAGGAGCTACATAGATTATTGCCTTAGGCTCAAAATGTCTGTCAATCTTTGACGCCGGAATCATTCCTTGAAGGTCATAAATACTCGCTGCAAAAAAGGCTGCATTCTTCGGCCCTATCATCAAAGCAGGATATCCGTACTTTGTTCCGCCCGCCATAAAAGGAATAAGAATAAGTTCATTGTCGCCAAGCCAATCAATAGTCTCTTTTCTCAGCCCGCCAAATTCTTTTTTAAATCTGTCTTGAAAAAGAACCTTGTCTGTCATAGCAATATTGTTAACAACCATACACTCAGGGTCTCTGCGGCGCATATATGGATCAAGATAATTTACGGCAATACCGTTTTTACACTTAACAACTTCAGCCTCGACAACTTCTCCTTTAGACGGAATATCGTATGCAACTTTGTGCACGACTTTATTCTTGCCGCCGACAGACATCTCCATCAGCTCATCTCTCGTCTTAGGAAATATAACATTCTTACTTTTATCAAAAATTTCTTTTAATTCGCTGCTGATATTCCAGTCTTGCCAGATTTTTTCGGTTGTGTCCTGAGTCAGTGTTTTTTCCATTCTTAAACCCTTACTAAATTAGTCATTTGTTTCGACGAACAGCTGATAGCATTTACGTCATGCTGAATTCATTTCAGCATCGCATTGTTTTTGCGACCTGCGACCGGGTCGGCGCCGCAAATAAATTCATGGCGACATAACTTTGGGAGCTTTCGCTGTGTACATACAAGATTATATTATAAAAAACACCATAATACTAAATTTTGACTAAATTTTTGTAAACGAATATAAATAATATCTACCAAAAGCACACTATTTACTTTTATTTTTACTTCAAATGAACTACACTTGGATAGAGAGTTTACTAAATAAAATAAGGGGTCAACAAAGTGCAATTGGATGGAAAATCGAAAGTTGTATTAGGGGTTATAATAGTCGTAATATTAATTGGAATGGTGATTGATTCAACTTCCAGACTAAAAAATATAGACCCTGACAGAGAAAAAAAAGTCAAAGCAAAAAGACTGGAACAGCAAAAACAATTTATACAAAAAGAAGAGCCTGTGCAGCAAGCTCAACAGCCGATTCAACAGGAACAGTTCAGTCCTACTGACTATCCCGGAGGCCAAAGCGATTTTTATGTTCCAAACGAATTACCTGAAAACAGAATTATTCAGGTCGGTAAAGTTGACGATATTATGAACGACCATTACGGAGATAACAAAAAACAGGCAAAAGAAGATGAAGATACTGTTAAACTACGTATACCTGCGATTAACTATGAAAAAGGTGTTAATAGTATAAAATCCGAATTTATTTATGATGATGCCTATGGAAACAAATACTGTCTCTTAACAAAAACCGACAAAACAGATGAATCATTCCTTGCACTACTTATAAAATTCTCATCTACAGGTAAAGTGCTCTGGCAAAATGAATTAAAAATGACAGGCGATACATCTTACCAAGCAGAAAGCCTGACGTATATAAACGGAAGTTTCAAAATTAACATAAAATCATCTGACGGCAAAACAAAGTTTATATCATTCACTCCTTCAGGTTCGGTAGTTTCAAACCCTTATGCACCTAAAGCAGCATCAAGTAGCACTGAGGGAAAAGCTCCGGCTGGAATAACAGTTACAAAGACAAAGCATGAGATGATGATAAATTAAGATTTTGTTTTTCTTGTATAATTAAACAAAAGAGAGACAAAAATCAAAAAGGGCAGCAATAACATGGATGGAAATTTAAAATACAAAAGAGTTTTACTAAAAATCAGCGGAGAAGCACTTCTTGGAGATCAACAGTTCGGCATCGACCAAAAACCTGTTGAAATGATTGCCAATGAAATAAAAATCGCACACGATATGGGTGCAGAGATTGCAGTTGTTGTGGGCGGCGGAAATATTTTCAGGGGAATGAAAAACAGCGCAAAACTCGGAATGGACCAGGCAAGCGGCGACTATGTGGGTATGCTGGCTACTGTTATGAATGCTATTGCTATTCAAAGTGCCCTAAGAAAACTCGATGTATCTTGCAGAGTACAGTCTGCGATAGATATGGATAAAATAGCTGAACCATATATCAGATTCAAAGCTATGCGGCACTTAGAGAAAAACAGAGTTGTTATTTTTGCGGCAGGAACAGGGAATCCGTTCTTCACAACAGATACAGCGGCTGCCTTAAGAGCTTCTGAAATAGATGCTCAGGTTATGCTGATGGCGAAAAACGGTGTGGACGGAGTTTATTCCGACGACCCAAGAATCAATCCAGAAGCAAAAAAATATGACAAAATATCATATGATGATATAATCGTTAAAGGCCTAAAGGTCATGGATACCGCCTCATGTGCATTGTGCAAACAGAATAACATACCTATTATTGTTTTTGATTTCGCTGCACAAGGAAGCATAGCCAAACTTCTTTCAGGTGAAACATTAGGTACCTATGTAGGAGATTAAAGGAGAATAAATATGTCAGTTGAAGAAATGTTATTAAACGGCGAAGAAAAAATGGAAAAAGCCATCAACTCATTAAAAAAAGAATTTTCAGGGATTAGAACAGGAAGAGCTAATCCGCTTATTTTAGATAAAGTTGTAGTAGATTATTACGGTGTTCCGACACCATTGAGACAGATTTCACAAGTATCTGTTAACGATGGACAGACTCTGGTCATTGCACCTTATGATAAAACAATCATTAAAGAAATCGAAAAAGCAATGATTAAAGCTGAACTCGGTATCACCCCAAACAGTGACGGTATCGTTATAAGACTTTCATTCCCGCCGCTGACTGAAGAAAGAAGAAAAGAAATCACCAAAGATGTTAAAAAATTCGGTGAAGA
>JAVBRY010000086.1:0-8324 GCA_031547505.1 Candidatus Gastranaerophilaceae bacterium
GATGTTGTATTAAATACTCTCGCTGCTGCTTCATAAGCACGCTGATATTTGATCAGGTCTGCCATCTCTTCATCGAGGTTTACACAGTACAATGATGTGCGGTCAAGGTCGATTTGAGACATTATACCTGTTTGTGTTTCAGCTTTAGCATTGATGTTGGACATAATGTTGCCAACAGTAGACGTCATACTGGTCAAAAAGTCATTCAGACTCTGAGCTGCACCGCCTATAGAAGACAAAGACGAAAGTTTTTCAGTTTTGAGTGCTGTTACAAGATCCATGTTCAAAGCGTTACCAATTGATAACGGATCGAAATCCGGGTCAGTTATATCGGCTCTTGCAGCAGCAACTGCGTTGGGGTTGTTGATAATGTTGTCATTAACTCTTATATTGTATGCACTAAACGGCTGGCCATCGCTGGATGTGAACAGAGGTTCAGTTGCAGCTGTAAGTTCTCCGTTGGCATCAATTGATAAAGGTGTTTTCCCGCCAATAACCTGTGTTTGAATCTCATTCATTTTTTCAGCAAATGCAGCGGCAAGTTCATCCAACTGTTTCAATACTGTTGAATAATTTACGCCATCAACTGTTCTTGCGCCGGCAGAAGAAATGATAGCACCCAGAATACCTGTATCGATTTTGTCTGTAACATCTTTTTTGAAGACTTGCGGAGGTGTATCCATATTCACAACCTGCATAACTACAGGTTTGTCGTCGTCTGTTCCTTGTACAGCCTGGAATTGGAAGTACTGTTTGTTACCATCGATAAATGTCATATTATTAAATTCAATGTTAACCGTATTATTAGTATTATATTTAATATCAATCGGAACTATAGCTGAAATTTCATCTAACAGCATATCTCTTTTGTCCAAAAGTTCGTTGGCAGGACCTTTTGTTGTTTGGTTTATTAAGATTTGCTGGTTAAGTTCTGCAACCTGATGGAGTTTTGAGTTCAAATCATCAGTAACGGTTTTAACTTTTGAAGATGAGAAGCTTGCTGCATCTCCTACCTCACCAACAGCTTCTTTGATAGAATTTTTGATGGTTGTAGCTGTTTTGTTGAATTTATCTGCAATTTCCTGCAAAGCGGCTGTGTATGCTATTCTGTAGCCTGTGTTTGAAGGGTCATCTGTTAACATATCCGCAGCTTTAAAGAAATTTGCAAAAGAAGTTTGCAATCCTTTTTCGTTAAGCTCGTTCATGTGGCTTTCAAGGTTTGAAGTCATCGTACCTATTTGAGAATAGAAGCCCGCTGTAGGAGCTTGTGCACGATAACGGTTGTCCATTAATTGGTCGCGGTTTCTTAAAATATTATCTAAGCTTGCACCGCCGCCAATAAGGTATTGGCTGTGAGAAGCATAGTTATATGTATTGTAACCTGATACAGATGAGAAGTGAGCAGCCTGGCGTGAATAGCCGACTGTGTTCATGTTGGCAACGTTATTACTGACAATCTGTAGTCCGTATTGATTGTTCGTAATAGCGTTTCTTGCTATATTTAATGAATTACTTAAACCTGTTGCCATAATTGTACATCCTTATTTCTTACCTGAGTTACACAGTATCCTTAAATTACCTTGTCCCACGTTCCCCTTTAGGCTTCTTCAATAATTGAAGAAATATCTAAAGGCTCAAGAGGAACACTTCTGCCGTGTTCATTGTATTCTTGGTTAGAGAGTTTGAATCCTTTCAAAATCGCTTCGAGCGTCTTAGTCGTAAATTCGAGTCCATGCTCAGCGAGTTCTGCATTAATTTTGTCCAGCGTCGCAATCCTGTGCGACATTTCCTGGATTTGCACCTGTTTTTCTTTAAACCTAGTGATTATACCGGGGTCAACATTCTTATCCGTTAAGTAGCTGACAATTTCCGTTATAGAACATATTCCCAGATTTAAATCTTTTGAAACATTTTCTCGCTTGTCCGCAATATTACTTATACTTTGAATGACATCAAGGATACGCGTATCTATGTCCAAAAGCTCGTTTCTTCTGGATTGTGACAGGATTTCTTTTTTTTCAATAAAAAGAATTTCAATCTTTTTATATTCTTCGATTTCACTGTCTATTAAATTTTCTAATTCAAGTATTTTGCTGTCCATTTCTCATTCCTTGACTTAAGCCGAATATTCGACAATGACGCTTCTTCCATAACTCAGACCATACTTGATATCATCTTCGGAGAGATTTTCTTCTCCCATCATTTTAGCATAGTTTCTAATCTCTTGAATATCCTTCGTTTTCAGTAGAGAGTCATCATTTATATCAATTCCTTCTCCAACCTCAGGTATCGGTGCACCTGTTGGTTTTATCGGGGATGTCATTGAACTTTTGAAAGCGTTTGCTGCGCTGAATAATTGTACTGCATTTACATTTGAGTTTGCGTTGAGTGAACTTACCATTTTAAATTATATCTCCTTATCGACTGTATTCATTTGAGTTTTTAGCGGTTTTAGTTTATCTGTGCCCTCTGTTCCGTTTACTGTGTCTGTTTTTTCAGGCGGCAGATATTTTTCCATCTGCTGATACATCTGTTTTGCGAATCCAAAGCTTGTTCTCGGATTTTTTGCAATATTACGACCCATCTCTTGAAATATATAAGATTTGAAGGTGCTCATATATTTTTCATCTTCTCCAAAAAGACCGTTCTCTTTATCTACCGTTTTGTCCATCAGAGTCATTATTTTCGTTACAAAAAGCGATTCAAATTCTTCCGAAACTTTTTGCAGCTGCTGTCTTTTTGAGCCGTTCAACTTGATTTTGTTCAAGTCATGGATGCCGTCATCGGCTATATCAGATGGACTGTTTTGAATTTGTGAAATCATTTTTTCTTATACCTCTAATCCCTAAATTATAAGTATTTCTGCCTGTAAGCTTCCTGCTTCTTTCAACGCCTGCATAATCGAAATCAAATCGATAGGTGTCACGCCGATTGTGTTCAATATTCTTACCAAATCGTTTATCGTACTGTTCGCAGGCATATTAATCAAACTGCCTTTTTCTTTGTTTATACTGATTGTACTGTTAGAAACAGCCGCTGTCGTACCTTTAGACAAAAATTCAGGCTGTGAAATCATATTGTTTGTCTGAACGGTAACGGTTATACTTCCGTGTGCTACCGCCGCAGGCATAAGTTTTACTTCGCTTCCTATGACTATTGTGCCTGTACGTTCGTTAACGACAACTTTTGCTCTTTCTCTTACAGGATCAATAGTTATATTTTCCAATATAGAAAGGAATGTGACTCTGTCTTCAAGGAATCTTGCCGGAATAGCGATTCTTATGCTCTGACCATCAATTGCTTTTGCGGGAGAAACGTCAGAGCTCAATTTTGCAGCAATTTTTGATGCCATAGTATAGTCAGCTTTATCCAAAGACAGTGTTATTGTGCTTTCATCGCCTATTTGTGTATTCATATCACGTTCAACAATACCGCCATTAGGCACTCTTCCTGTTGTTGTGATAGAAGTTCTAGAACTGGAACCGCCTGCTTCTTTAGCTACACCGCCAACTGATAAAGGACCTTGACCTACGGCAATAATTTCACCGTTAGGAGCTCTTAATTGTGTTTGAACAAGAACCCCGCCCTCTAAGCTCTTTGCGTCGGCGAGAGTGCTTACTGTCAAGTCAAGTGTGTCGCCATTTTTAGCAAACGGAGGAATTGTAGCAGTTACAAGAACAGCAGCTGAAGAACCTTTTTGGATATAGTTCGACTGAGCAATTACCGTACCGAGGTTTTGTAACAGCATTTGGTTTGTAATCTGTGTAGAACGCGAGTTGTCCCCTGTTCCCGGCAGACCTACAACAATACCGTAGCCGACAAGCTGGTTGTTTCTCACACCCTTAACGTGTGCGATATCTTTTATTCTCAACGACGGGCCGGATGAAGTCGGAGGCATAATCGCGCTGGCAATCTGCGTTCCTATCATGCCTGTTATTATTGCTATCACTGTTATTATGTTAAGTATCTTTTTCATTCTACTGTCCCTTATTTCTAGTCCTGTGGTTAGAACAAGTATCTGATTACTCTGTTCAGTATACCTTCGTTGCTGCCTCTTGAGATTGAGCCTTTACCCGCCATAGCGAACTGCAGGTTAGCAACATTTTTTGAATTTACCTGGCCTGTATCATTAATCCATCTCGGATCAACAACGCCGCTCACAAGCAAATCCATTCTCTCATTAGCGTTTATAAGTGTCTTTTTACCTTGAATCATAAGATTTCCGTTTGGAAGGAGCTGTACAACCTGAACAGTGAACGAGTCAGTAACGCTCAAGGATCTTTGTGTTCCTGTCTGGCTGTTTACTTTATTCGCTCCGCCGAAGTTATTGAATTCGTCGTTCAGTATTTTTCCGGGAAGGATTTTGTTTATCATACTTGAGAAATTGTCTGTCGTATTAGAACTTCTTTCAGCTGTGTAGCCTAATGAATCGCCGAAAGTAACTTTTTCATTCATAATAATGGTAACCAAATCCCCTACAGCACGTGCTCTTACACTGCCGTAAAGTGATTTAGGCTCTGCTGAGTAGAATGCCTGTGATGCACCGAGGACAAAAAGCGATTCTGACTTTGCGCTCTGCACTATTAACATCATTAAAAATAGTATTAATAATCCTTTTCCAAAATTCTTAATGTTCATTTTATTTTTTCCTCTTCCCGATTGTGTTTGCCTTTGGCGGCGGGAATTTTCCCACCCTACTTTGCTTGACCGGCTTCGCCGGAGATTCCGCATCAAGTGCGGAATGACATTTATTAGATTTGTACAAGAACCTTATTCTCGCCTACTACTTTGCCTGTATAAATTCTGTTTAGTTTTTTGTTTTTAACCTGTACAGTGTCTCCGATGTTTCCCTGGTTCATCGCTATACCGTCAACAGTGACAACAAGGTTGTTTTCTGTCTGGAAACACACATAAACAAGGGCATCTTTGATAACATCCGGTCTTGAAACAACGAACTTTTTCGTAATCACTTCGCCCGGATAGAACATTTTTTTTGTCAGCAAGCCTCTATCAAGGTCTTCCATAACAAAAGTTTCGCCTACATTTCTTGTAATATCCATTTTTTTGACTTCAATTGCATTCGGTGAAACAGCCTTATCTCTTAATATTGTTTCTTTAGCAACAATAACATTTTTGTAAGCTTTGATTTCTACCGAAACAAAAGTGGTGTAAGCATTTTTTTTGTCGACCAAAATACTTACTTTTTTGAACTCTTTCGGGTTCATTCCGGATGCAGATTGTGAATTTGATGCAACCTGAACTGACACATTTCCGTCAGGAAGCTGGAATTTTTCAACAGGAATACTGCTGATATTCACTACAACTTCATCAAGTTCATATATTTTTAAATCCTGTTTTACTTGATTTATAACAAGGGTTTTGAACTGCTCGGCACCCAATGTTTGAGCATTGCAAGCTGTGACGCTTACGCCCAAAACTATTAGTGTTATTAAAAGTATGTTAAATATTTTTTTCATTATGATACCATCTGGTTAGTAGTTCTCAGTATGTCTGAAGAAGCTGTGACTATCTTGGAGTTAGCTTCGAATGCTCTTTCGGCCTTAATCATGTTAATCATCTCGTCCACAAGCTGAACGTTAGAGCCTTCAAGGAAGCCTTGTGCAAGAAGCCCGAAACCGTCAGTTGCAGGTGTTCCCATTACAGGTGAGCCTGAAGCAGGGGTTTCAACATACAAGTTGTGTCCGATAGACATTAAGCCTGAAGGGTTTTGGAATTTAACAAGCTGGATTTGACCTACGGTGTTTTGGGTCGGGTCGTTACCGATTTTTACCGAAACGTTACCGTCAGGCGTGATGTTGATTTCTGTTGTGTTCTGAGGGATAGTAATTTGCGGCTGAATCAAGAAACCTTCTGCCGTACAAACCTGTCCTACCGCATCGATTTTGAATGAACCGTCACGCGTATAAGCAATTGTACCGTCCGGTCTGACTATCTGGATAAAACCTTCGCCCTCAATAGAGATATCGGTTTGCTGCTCTGTTGACATCATCGGACCTTCTGTGAACAATCTTGTTGTCGCAACGGTTTTAACCCCCAGACCTATCTCAACGCCGACCGGCTGGAATACACCCTGATTCAACATAGCACCCGGGGTTCTTTGTGCCTGCGGAAGCAGGTTGTGAAATTCTGCTCTGACTTTTTTGTAGCCTGTCGTATTTACGTTCGCGATGTTGTTGGCAACAATATCCAGATTGAGCTGTTGGGCAATCATACCGGTTGCTGCTGTGGTTAGCGATCTTAACATTTTATTTTATCCTCCAAGTCAAATTGTTGTTTTTATTAGCTTCTGAGCCTTCCGACATTTATTGCTGTCGAGATATGCTGAGATTTTTCTTTTACGAATTTAGAGAGCGTTTCGTAGTTTCTTGAAACTTTAATTGTATTAATCATTTCGTTAACGACGTTCGAGTTTGACATTTCTGTATAGCCCTGCTGGACTGAAAATTTTTGTGAAACAATTTCAGGGTTTGTTGAGATGTCTTTCGGGTAATATTTTGATTTGCCCAAAGAAGTCATATCCTCTTTGTTAGAGAAATCATAAATACCTATTTTCTGTAGAACTCTTACATTTTCATCTTTTACAATAGATATTTGTCCGTCTTCATTGATAGTTAATTCACTGGCAGTAGAAATTCCAAGCTGTCTTATGTTGAGAATAATTGGCTTGTTCTCAACGTCGAGCACAAGCTCTCCCTCTTGATTAATAAGCTGGTGTTTTGAATTTATTGCCAGGGTGCCATTTCTTGTGTAAGAAATCTGGCCGTCTCTATCTTGAAGTTTAAAAAACCCGTCGCCTTGAATAGCCAAGTCTAAAGGCTGATCAGTTTTTTGAAGTCCGCCCTGGATAAATTCGTGCGTAAGCTTGTTCGATTCAGAACCCATGCTTATTCTGCCGATATCTCTTCCGTTACGATATTTGTAATCATTCAATTTTTCCGGCTCTGAAAGCATTGCATTATAGACACTTCTAAACGACAGTGACTCTTTTTTGTATCCTGTCGTGTTTACGTTTGCGAGGTTATTTGCAATGGAATCTTGAAAATCCATCAAGCTCTTCATGCCGTTCGCTGCTATTTCTATACCCCTTGAAATCAATTATGACCTCCTGTTTTATACTTTTCATAGTGTGAGAGCACGTTTTTTACATAATTTTGTGTCTCATTGTACGGCGGAATACCACCGTATCTTTGAACTGCACCGGGTCCTGCATTATATGCAGCGAGTGCAAGTTCTTTGTTCCCGCTAAATCTATCCATTAATCCTCTAAGATACTTTGTGCCTCCGGCTATGTTTTCTTCAGGGTTGAAAGCATTTTTCACCCCCAGAGAATCTGCCGTCGCAGGCATCAATTGCATCAATCCCATTGCTCCGCAGTGTGAGGTTGCTTCGGGCTGGAATCCTGACTCTTGTTTAATTACGGCTTTTACGAATGCCGGGTCTAAGCTGTTTTTTTCAGCGTAAGATTGTATTAAATCATCAAACTTGGATGGTTTCATCTTTGAATCTGCAAGGCTGGAGAAGATTTTATCCCCGAAAGGAGTTTTGGCGACCTCTGATGATTTAGATACGCTTGCATCTAAAATCTTCTGAAAATCAGTGTCTTTTTCAGGTGTATATTTTTGTGCAGGATTCGATAGCGAACTGAATCTTTCTTCAATTGCTTGAATACGTCTAAGAGTTATATCTAACCCCGTAATTTCCATTATTCTTTTTTCCTCACCAAGTTTTCGAGTTATTTCTCTTGATTGCCTGCCCTAGTCGGATTATGCGGTTTTTCCGCTTTGACCTGCAATATGTTCTTACCATTAAGGCTAAAGTATACATTTCGCCTTATTTACAAATTACTATATTTAGATGATTTTTCTCATCCACCTAATGATTGAATTTATTCGAATGTTTATTGACCATGTGGTCAATGAAAAATACTCAATGATTTAATATAAAAATATTGTCCTCCAAAAATGTTATCCCTCATTGTCATTCCGCACTTGATGCGGAATCTGTCCAATTGAAACCGTAAGCTTATAACTTGCAAACCTAAATTATTACTATTGCCTCCGGCGGGGACTCCGTCCAGGGGGGCTTTTTAACAAAAAGCCCCGCAAAAACTTCCGACCGGATACTTCGCTTCAATATTTTCTAGACTCAACATCAACCTCGCAAACTCGGCTCTTTGAGCCTCAGACAGTGCGAGGTAATCGTTGTTTCGCCAAGAAAATAAGTGAAGCTCCGTATATGGTCGGGGAGAACATTGTTACATCCGTAAATTATTGTATCCTACTTCCTATGAAGTAAGCGTTTAT
>JAVBRY010000060.1:0-5284 GCA_031547505.1 Candidatus Gastranaerophilaceae bacterium
CGAAAAACCTGACGTTTAGTCAGCTTTTCCTCGGCAGAGTGCCACAAGCCCATAAAATTGACACTATAATTAATCTACCTCAACCTAAAACTATCGTCAATAGTAAAATATTGAAAAACTATAGTATTTGAAATACTATTAAATATAAGGGGCGTTAGCAGGGACCCGAAAAAGTTGCCTAAACGGCAAGTTTTTTGGGGGGAACTGCGCTCGCTTCAAAAAAATATTCTTTACGCTAAAATAGATGATACGGGGCGTTAGCGCAGTTGGTAGCGCACAACACTGGCAGTGTTGGGGTCAGGGGTTCGAATCCCCTACGCTCCATTCTTTGTTTATAACGAATATAAAAATAAGTATTACGAACCGATATGTTTCTCCCGCATGTCGAAACATACTGGGTATCAGTCCGCAAGCGGACATCCTGCCTCGTACGCCTCGTGCCGCTCGGCTACGATGCAAGCGAGTCTTATTCGGACCATTTCTTGAGACTCAGTGAGGGATCTGTTGCTGTCTTTATTGGATTCTTGGTGTTTGAATTTAGTTTAAATATTTGGGGCACAAGATTTTTAATACAAAAACATTCAATTATATGATGAACCGAATGGCGCTATCGCTTATCCTGTCAATAAAGGAGATATTATATGAGCTGGATTTATTTGGCATTGGCAATAGTTTTTGAAACAGTCGGTACAACTACCCTAAAATTATCAAATGGCTTTTCTGTATTGATACCATCAATAGGAACAGTTATTTCATATGGCTTATGCTTCTATTTTTTAGCCCAATCACTTAAAACCATTGAAATAGGCGTTGCATATGCCATATGGGGTGCATTGGGAATGGTGCTTATTGCATTAATAGGGATTTTGTTTTTCAACGAAACAACAAGTTTAATGAAAATATGCTGTATATCTTTAATTGTTATAGGCACAGTCGGATTAAAATTGTCTAATTAATTATTAAATTATTTTTCCTACTCACCCATTACTTTTACAATCACACGCTTCTTGCGCTGACCGTCGAACTCGGCATAGTATATCTGCTGCCAGGTGCCGAAATCAAGACGTCCTTTAGTTATCGGTACAATAACCTCATGCCCGATTAAAAGGCTTTTCAGGTGGCTGTCACCGTTTGTTTCGCCTGTGTAGTGTTGTTTGTAGTTGATATCAAACGGAGCAAGCTCTTCAAGCCACTTATCAATATCGGATATCAAACCGCTTTCTGCATCGTTTACATAAACACCTGCCGTGATGTGCATCGCAGAAACAAGCACCATGCCTTCTTGAATAGCGCTCTTTGTGACAATTTCTTGAACAGTGTCAGTGATATTGATGTATTCTCTGTGTTTTTCAGTACAAAACCAAAGATATTCCGTTGCAAATTTCATACGTTATTTCTCACCTTACTTTTTAGAGAACAATCCCATCAGTTTATCAAGGAATCCTTCTTCTTCAGCACCTTCACCTGTTTGCATCTGGTTTACTTTTTTCTCGATTTTTTCACGTTCTTCTGATGATGGAGCATTCTTGAGGTATCTTTCATAATACTCCAGTGCTTCGCCCATTTGACGTGAGGATTCATAGTATTTCGCCAGTCTTAGAAGAGTATCATAGTCTCTCGGATTCAATTCATCCAGCATCTCTAAATAATAAATTACTCTTTCCTTGTAGCCTTGATCATCGTAGAACGCCACAAGTTTTTTCAATGTAGCGATATCGTCTTTTTCAATTTCAACAAGCTTCTCACAAAACTCAATCGCCGCAATATTATCCTCAAGAGCCGTGTATACATTAATAATTTCTTTTATAACTTCAACCTGCGATTTATCCGCTGCATAAGCGTTCAAATACTCGTTCAGCGCTACATCAGTATTGCCTTTTTTAATATTGTATTTACCCCAGTTGAAATGTGAGCCGTAGTCGTCATTTTTATTTTCATAAACAAGTGCCTTCATCTGATAGGCTAGCGGTGAATTAGGGTCTTGTGATTCGTATTTTTCAATGAATTCAATAGCCTTCTCGTCGTTATTAGTATTGTAATAATATTCCGCCATCAAAGCATTGTATCTCGGTTGATTTTTTTCTTTTTAAGGCAGTTTGTCTAGGATTTTAAACGCTTCTTCATTCTTTTCCTGCAAAAGCAGTGTCTTAGCTTGAGTCATCGGATCTTCGGCATATTTCATCGCACCTTCAAAGTCACCGGTTTCCATATAAACCTTGGACAAGAGCTCTTTAAAAAGTACATTGTCAGGAAAATGTTTTATTGCTTGTTCAAGAGTATGCACAGCAGAAGACTTGTCAGTATTGTAATAAATTGCAGCGAGTGCAGCATAAGCGGCTTCATTTTTATCCTGATCTAAAATTCTAAGATATTCATCAATAGCCTGCATTGGTTTATTGTTAACCTCATGCATCTGTGCCAGCAAGAATCTTGCACTTGCTATTTTTTGAGTATCATCTGTATTAGACATCGCTTTTTTATAATCGTCAGCCACTTGTGAAAACTGACCGTCAAGAGTTTTCAATCTTGCTCTGACCATATAATACATATATTTATCATCGTGGAAATAAATATCCATAAGCTGTGTATATGGAAGGTGATTTGTCGGGTCAATATTTATAAGTGAGTTCCAGTAGTTTATCGCTTCATCTTTTTTCTCTAAACATTGAGCACAAAGAGCTAATTTTGATAAAGCTTCTTCGTCCGTTTTATCTTTTCCGTGAACGTATTTGTAGCACTCGTATGCCTCAGCATATTTATCTTCTGATTCAAACTCTTCGCCTTTTCTCATTACATCTGCTAAAGGTATATTTTTCATTTTTAACTCCTGGTTCTGACAGCACTATTATACGAAACACAAAGACGCATAACAAGTACGATTGGTTAATAGCCAACAAAATGTCATACCGCTGCGTTAAGCTATAAAATCAAATTTCCAGATAATTCTGAGCGGTATCTGAAAGCACTCAGACCCCGCTCAGAGTTAAATCTTTTGTTTCTTTCTGCAATCAAACAGCGGGGTGACAATAAGATTATTGATTGTACCAGCTAAAATATCTTACATTTATATTTAATGCTAAGATATTCCTATGCAAAATCGGTTCAAAATAGCTTCAAAATACAAACCCGCAGGCGACCAGCCTAAGGCAATTGAAAACCTTGTTGACGGATTAAACAACGGATATGACGGTCAGACTCTTTTAGGTATTACAGGGTCAGGTAAAACGTTTACCATCGCTAATGTAATTGAGCAGGTACAAAAACCTACTCTTGTCATTGCCCACAACAAAACTCTCGCTGCGCAGCTCTATAATGAGTTTAGAGAGCTGTTCCCGGACAATGCTGTTGAGTATTTTATAAGCTATTATGACTACTATCAACCGGAGGCTTATATCCCGAGAACCGATACATTTATTGAAAAAACAGCAACGATAAATGAAGAAATTGATAGGCTTCGCCACAACACAACCAGAAGCCTGTATACAAGAAACGATGTTATTGTCATAGCTTCTGTCAGCTGTATTTATGGTTTGGGTCTGCCTGAAAATTATTTCAGAGGGTCTATAGATTTAAAGGTCGGGGATGAAATTGAAAGAGATGCATTATTAAAGCAGCTTGTGACGTCTCAATATAAAAGAAATGACCTAGAGCTCGACCGCTCAACATTTCGGGCAAGGGGTGATGTTGTAGAGATTATGCCGCCTTATGAAAAAGTCATTACACGCATAAGCTTCTTCGGAGATGAGATTGAGCGAATAACAAGGATTGACCCTGTGACAGGAGAAATACTCGAAGCCCCGAAAGAAACAGTTATATTTCCGGCTGTGCACTATATGTCTTCTGACGAGGACATGGAAGAGACCTTGAAGATGATTCGCATGGAGCTTCAAGAAAGATTAGGAGAATTATACGCAGAGAATAAACTTGTTGAGGCACAGCGTCTTGAGCAGCGTGTTCGGTACGATATTGAGATGATTAAGGAAATGGGGTATTGCAGCGGGATTGAAAATTATTCAAGAATAATTGAAAGACGTGAAAAAGGTTCGCCGCCTGCTACACTTTTGGATTATTTCAAAGAAGATTTTCTGGTGGTCATAGACGAGTCGCACGTTTCGATTCCTCAAATAAAAGGTATGTGCCGTGGAGATGCAGCGAGAAAAGAAACTCTCATTGATTTCGGGTTTAGGCTGCCCTGTGCAAAAGACAATAGACCGCTTACGTTTGAAGAGTTTTGGGAAAGAGTGAATCAAAAAATATTTGTCTCAGCTACCCCTGCCGAGTTTGAAAAGAGTCATTCACAGCAGCATGTCGAGCAGATTATTCGTCCAACAGGGCTGGTTGATCCTAGAATTGAAGTTAAACCTACTCAAAATCAGATTGATGACCTTATAGCTGAAATCAACATCAGGGCTGAACGCAGAGAAAGAATCCTTATAACAACTCTAACCAAGAGAATGGCTGAGGATTTGACCGAGTATATGACTCAGACCGGTATAAAAGTCCGTTATTTACATAGTGAAATCCAGTCACTCGAGCGAGTTGAAATTCTTAGAGACTTGAGGCTGGGTGAGTTTGATGTTCTTATCGGGGTTAACCTTCTTAGAGAGGGGCTTGATATACCTGAGGTTTCTCTTGTTGCTATTATGGATGCCGATAAAGAAGGATTCTTGCGTTCTGAAACCAGTTTGATTCAGACTATCGGCCGTGCTGCTAGAAACTCATGCGGTATGGTAATTATGTATGCAGACAAAATGACTGATAGTATGAATAAGGCAATAAGCGAAACAAATCGCCGTCGTGAGATTCAAATTGCATACAACAAAGAGAATGGTATCATTCCTCAAACAATTAAAAAGCCAATTGAAAACAACCTTCTTCAGCTTGTTTCCAGCTATAGAAGCCTTGAGGATATTGTTGCAGAAGAAATGGTTGAGATGAATCTTAAGGTTTCTGACATTCCGAAACTTATTACAAAACTCGAAAAAGATATGCACAAAGCCGCTAAAGTACTGGACTTTGAACGTGCGGCTGAGATTCGAGACCAGCTCAAGAAACTGAGAGAGATGGTTAAATCTAAATAATTGGCGAAATAGCCGGCTAAATAATTTACGAATAGTAGCTGTTTTTTGAATCCAAATCAAACCATAGCTGACCGCAATAGTCAGCCATAATAGCCACATCCATGACGATGCCGTATATCACAACAAAGTAGAACAAAGGACCAATATCCCAATACGAATACGCAAAATAAAGTAACGGAACAATTGTAAAAGCATTAAATATA
>JAVBRY010000129.1:0-8221 GCA_031547505.1 Candidatus Gastranaerophilaceae bacterium
GCAATATCCATGTTCAGAGATGTTTGTATCGGTTCAGACGCAGAGTCTGATTCGATAGGCAGATGTTCAGTCATAGGAATATACTGAACGGATGGAGTCGTGTCCTCTTCTTTTGGGTGTGGAACTAAGTCCACACCACTAGTCAATGCTGCTGTTTCCGTCTGTTTTGACGGAGAAGAAATATAAATAAGCTGCGAATTTATGCTGCTTATAAGTGATTTTATGCTCAAAAGCTGTGACTGGTTTAAATCAACTTTTCCTAATTTCAAAAATACGTCCTGATTGTGCGTCTGGTCTTGTTCTATGACAGTACTCAACTCAAACACAACATCCGCAGGTGAACTCGCGTACATAAGATCAATAAGATACACATTCTCTTGGGATTTCTTTTCCATACAATACTCTCTAACCTACTAGTCTGTATAAAAAGAATATATGAAATCTCAAAAGAATACAAACATTTATTGGTGTTTGTATCAAAAAATTTATATTAAGTTTAGATAAGAAAAATGTAAGTTTTTAGTTTCAAGCTGACATTACTAAGATTAGATTAAATTTATTTATAAAGCATTATTTTGTTTTTTTAGCTTCTTTATTCGTCTGTGCTAATACTGCGCTGCCAAATTTAGTAGTCGCGTCACTTGATTTTTTATTTTTGTTTTCAACAGCTGTATTGAATTTATTGTTTAACTTTTCAAGTTGTCCGTCAATTGCCTTCTCCTGATTAGGAATATTGAGCTTATCGTTTCTAAGAGTTGCTTGAGTTTCTTCTAGTTTTTCTCTTCTTTTAATAGTGGCTTCATATAATGTTTTCAGCGTATCTGCGTCGCTTTTTAATTTTTCAAGATCAGGTTTAGCTTTATCAATTTCTTGTTTTTTCTCTTCTATTTTAGTTTCCTGATCAGTTACTGCTTGTGCTGTTTCAGTTTTTGCTGTTTCGAGACCCGGAATTTGGCCTTCCAGTGTGTCATGTTCAAATTGTGCTTCTTTTAATTGGCTTTCTAATTGTGCAACTTTTGTTTGTGCAACATAATAATTAGGGTCATCGGGCTGCATCGCAGTGAGTTCAGCTCTTGCTGATTCCAAACTGCTTTTTAATGCCGGAATTGTTGTGTTTTTAAGTTCATCTCTTCTTTTCACAGCAGATGTGTGTGCGTCTGCTGCTTCTGTTGCTTTAGTTTTTAAGCCAGGAAGGTTTTTTTCCAAAGTTAATTTTTCTTCTTCAAGTGTTGTAACTTTTAGATCGAGAGCGTTATATTCTCTCAATTTATTATGATAGTTGTCACTGTCAGTAGTTTCGTTAGTTCTTTCCGTAGCGAGATTCTCATTTGCCTCACCAAGCTCTCTGTCTATAGTTGCTTTGCTTTTTAATGCCTCTGTTTTCGCACTTTCTAACTTTGTTATTTCTTGTTTGATTGCAACAGGATCATCTGATGAGAAATTTGATGCAGAATTTATTGCTTTTTCTAAACTTCTTGATGTGTCTGAAATGTTATCACTGCTGTTAGAATCCTCTTTGCTGACAGTATTGTTGTCTTTTTTTATTCTTACTGTTGTGTCACTGTGTGTCTTTTCACTTTTTAATGCATTGTTAGCAGCTTTCATGCCTTGTACGCCTTTTATAACTGAGAATATGCTGACTCCTGCTGTAGCTATGCCTGCAACTACTGTTGCAGCTTTAGCAAGTTTTTCTGTTTTGCTGACACTGTTAGAATATCCGCTTGCATAATTTGTTGTAGGATATAGCTGGCTTAAATTAAGTTTTTGATTCCAAATGCTATTGCTTCCGTAGTTACCCGGAAGAACAGAAAGATTTTTTTGGTCAGCATTGAAAATATTAACCTTTGAACCCAAGTTGCAGTTGCTCGTTTTTACACGTGGGGCACCGGGCACATCAGCGTATGCTGTTTTTACCATCTTTTGTTGTAGCTGTTTGGTATCTGTTGCCATGATTCCTCTGAAATTTATACTCTCTTATATATATTAAGTATATACTTAGTAAATAATTGCTATATATTGCTATCGAAGTTTACATTTGTTTACAATCGACTAAAAAATCGGTTACGATGATAATCGAAATCTAATTTTTTGCCGCCCCGTACTTGATACGGGGTCGCACTGGTATTGGGCTTAATAACCGTTTATTATGTAAAATTTTTCGGCGTGCCTATAAGGTCGCCTACTACTTTTCAATGTTTTGTGCTAAATTCATATTCATGAGTGATAAATTAGATATCGTTACTATCGGCGAAAGCCTCATAGAATTGTCGAGTGATAAAAGTTTAGAATATGCCGAAACACTAAATAAATACTATGGCGGAGATACTCTTTGCAGCGCAATAGCAGCGTTGCGATTGGGTTCCAAGGTCGGGTATATAACACGTGTCGGCAA
Source organism: Candidatus Gastranaerophilaceae bacterium (assembly GCA_031547505.1). Lineage (GTDB taxonomy): Bacteria > Cyanobacteriota > Vampirovibrionia > Gastranaerophilales > Gastranaerophilaceae > JAVBRY01. The sequence goes on from JAVBRY010000129.1 coordinate 2,393, forward strand.
TGACCACTTTAAAGAATATTTGCTAGAAAGCTGGCAGGTAGAGGGATTGGACATATCACAAGTGAAACTTGTTGACGGTTCTAACGGTATATACTTTATTGCAACTCCCCAAGATTCTCCGAAAGAATATGCATTCTACCGCAAAAAATCTGCGGCACAAAGATTATCAACAGATGATATAAATCCTGAATATATTAAAACCGCATCAATAGTTTATTCAACAGGTGTCACACAGGCTCTTTCACTTTCTGCAAAAGAGGCTGTTAAAAAGGCTTTTACTACAGCAAAAGAAAATAATCTTATCACCGCCTATGACCCCAACTATGACCACCGTTTATGGGATATAGAAGAGGCAAAAGAGGCACTGGATGATGTTGTTGATTATCTTGATATATTGTTCTTAAATTTAAAATATGATTCTGAAAAAGTATATGAAGTAGACTCACCCGAGAAAATTATCAAGTATTTCTGGGACAAAGGGGTCGGGACGATAGTTGTTAAGTCTATAAATAACAAAGGCTACTATGTAGGCTTTGGGGGGGATATAGTTTTTGTAGAATTCTGCTGTTCTGAGGTAGTGGACTCTACAGGTTCTGGAGATGCGTTCAACGGAGCGTTTATGCACGGAATTAGTTCAGGAATGTCAGCAGCAGAAGCAGCAAGGCTCGGTTCGATAGTAGCCGGACTCCAATGCGGCGGTCTTGGTGCAATAAAATCTATCCCTGAAAAAGAGCAGGTTTATTCGATATTCTATGGAGAAAAATAAATTAAAAGCAGCAATATCAGGATATTACGGGTTTGATAATTTCGGTGATGAGGCTATTTTAAATGTTCTCGTTAAAGAATTAAAATCAAACGATATTGAAGTGACTGTTTTTTCTAAAAATCCGTCTAAGACATCTGCATCACTAGGAGTTATGTCAGTTCAGACTTTTTCTCTGTCCAATGTAATAAAAGTTTTAAAAGATACAGACGTTTTAATCAGCGGCGGGGGCAGTCTTTTGCAAGATGTTACGAGCTTCAAAAGCCTTGTATATTATTTATTCGTCATAGCCGCAGCCTTATTCTTCAAGAAAAAAGTAATAATTTTCGCTCAAGGAATCGGTCCTATAAAAAATATTTTTGGCAGGATACTGACAAAATCACTCCTGAAAAAATGTACCTACATAACAGTCAGAGACGATCAGAGCCTTTTCAGAGTCCGTGGCTGGGGTGCAAAGGCGGATTTGGTCAATGACCCTGTTTGGAATATCGAATTAAAACATTATATGCCGATGAATCGGGTTGGGATTCAGCTTAGATTTTGGAAAAATCTCTCAGGGAAATATCTGTTTAAGTTGGCAAGGCTGGTTGCGTTGAACTTCTCTGACAAAGACATATATATATATTCTTTTCAAGATGCTTTGGATTTAGAGGTATGTAAGCGATTTGAAGGCAATTTAAAACTTGCAAATCCAAAAATAAAAACAGTCATAGTCAGCGGAAAAAGCATAGAAGAAACGGTTCAATCCTTTTCAAATCTCGATTACTTAATCGGAATGCGTTATCATGCCTGTCTTTTGGCTTTAAAATATGGAATAAAAACACTAGCACTCAGCTATGACGAGAAGGTGGAAAAGCTCGCTAAGCGTTTTGAGATACCATATTCAGATCTCTCGAATAAAGAAAATCTGGAAGAGAAATTTGAACAACTCAAAAAGCTCGATTCAAGAGAGATTCTTGAACATGCAAAGTCGATTGAGTTCGAGTTTGAAAAGATTATTGAGGCGGTTAAAAACTAGCCCTTCTGAAACACCATTATATATTCATGTTTAAAGATATAAAATCCGCCGTAGAGTGCTCTGTAGCGCCATAGCTGTGCATCTTTGCCTTTTGCTTTTTCGTTGCCCTGGATATCTTTAACGATAACGGCTTTTGTTTTAAATCCGACTTTGTTCATTCGTTCCATACAATCAAAGCTCAACGGGTAGTACTGCCCTTTTGCGTATTTGTCCCCGATGATTAGAGCGGCGAATCTGCCTTTTTCGAGTTTGTCGTACCCGTTCTTTGCAACCTTTTCAAACAAGTCATAGAAATCTTCCGTTGAAGTACAGTTGGATAAATCTTCTTCCTTATCTGAAAATCTGATTATATCGTCATAAGGCGGATGGAGCACTAAAAACTGTGCACTCTCTTTTCCTAATACATCTAGCCTCGCCTGGATTTTATCACCGATTTCATCTGATGCACTGTCACCACAGATTATATTTACGTCTGTTACAAGCTGTTTCGGATTGAATTTCTCACTCACATAATCGACAAGTTCCTGCTTTAACTCTACACCAATACAGCGTCTGCCCATATTCAAAGCTTCGATACCTGATGTGCCTGAACCGAAGAACAAATCCAAGACTATGTCATTCTTCTTTGTGAATCTCTCAAACATCTGCTCGGCAATCTGAGGGATATAGTTCCCATGATAGTCATAAGAATGACCCTTCTCTTTTGCACGAGTCGGGAATTCCCAAAGCGTATCCGTTTTAATATGCGAATATTCTTTCCATTGATTTAAATTTATATCGTTATAAGCCTTTGTTAAAACCTCGGTCTTTTTTACGACCTTCAAGTCCGGCTTAGTAACTCTCTCTTTTCTCTTTAAATTTCTCTGTGCAGCCAATGTTACATCCCCAATAATTTCTACAACCTTAGTATAGGAAATTATTAAGTAATATGAATCATAATTTTAGATGAGATTTTAAGAAAGATTATGAGATCCCGTAAAACAAATACCTTTAAAACATCCAACATTTTTTGCCCGGGACGGCGTAAATTGATTGACTACAATGCTAAATTATTCAATAAAGCAAGAGCGTAGAGGAAATTGTCATTGCTTATATCTTGAATAGCCTGAGGTATGAAAATCTCTTTGTATTTCTGAACGGCATATCTGTCTGTCATGCCTGCTATGTAATCGCAGACCGTTCTTTTTACTTTATATTCGTCAAGGTGAGATGCTTTTTGGTGAATCTGATTCTCATAATATTCAAAGAGCCCGAGAATAACGTCTTTTACTTTGCGTTCTTCTCTTTTGGCAAGCTGGTTCGTGTAGACATTTTGAAACATCCAGGTTCTGAGTTTATCTATATAGAATAAAGTCTCCTCAGACATTGCGATTTTGTTTTCGCCGTAGCTGCTAGAAACAATATCCATGACCATCTTTGTGATTCTTTCGCTTCTGTCTATTGAAAAGTATTTTATACAGTCCTTTGGCAGGTCGGTTTCTTTGATTATCCCCGCTCTCATAGCATCATCAATATCATGGTTTATATATGCAATTTTATCTGAAAGTTTTACTATCTTACCTTCGAGAGTGAATGCTTTGCTCTCTTTTGTTAAAGAACCCGAATGATTCAAGATGCCGTCAATTGTTTCCTTTGTAAGATTTAAATCCTCAATCAAGGTCACAACTCTTACGCTGTGCTCGGCATGCCTAAACCCATCCGGCAAAATTTCGTTCAACACGTCCTCGCCGGTATGCCCAAAAGGCGTGTGACCCAAATCATGCCCGAGAGCTATAGCTTCGGTTAAGTCTTCATTAAGGTTTAATGCACGTGCAATCGTTCTTGCAATCTGAGAAACCTCAAGAGTGTGGGTCATTCTTGTTCTGTAGTGGTCGTTTGTAGGTGAAAAGAAAACTTGCGTTTTGTGTTTGAGACGGCGAAATGCCTTGCTGTGGACAATTCTATCCTTATCTCTTTGAAACTCTGTGCGCACCGGGCACATTTCTTCTTTATTTATTCTGCCTGAGCTGAGTTTACTTTTTGCGGCATAAGTACCGAGAGACTCCATCTCACGGGTTTCAATTTGTTCTCTTATGTTTAAGGTCAAAGTGTCTTTCATACTCAAGATTTTATCATTAATATTGTTGAAAACAAAAAGCTCTTTATTCTACATATTCTCGAGACCACTTTTGCACACCGTTTTTGTCATACCCCTTGTTCCCAATCCAGTGTGTAGTCAGCTCTTTGTTTATATCGAAAATGTATTGTTCACGTTTTGAAATGTATAGCGCCGTGCTTATCAGTTCTCCTTTTAAGTTGTATGTAGAGACATTATGCGGATATTCAAGTCTACTTTTTTTATCCACATAACTCAGTCTGCTATCTTGTGTATAATAATAAGCCCTATAAGGGTCGTCATTGTATCTGACACCATAAATTCCTGTAGAAAATTTACACAAAGTTCTATCCTTCAATTCAGTCTGCCCGATTAAAAAAGCCCTCATATTGAAGTCATAGTTTCTATCGATGATATTCTTTGCAATCAATTCTTCAGAAAAAGAAAAATCGATATCGCTAAAAGCTTCTGTTCTTGCCGAATTTATATCATACGAGACTCCGCCCTGAAGAACATCTGCTGTACAGGAGAGATTTAAAATAAATAAAACAATCAGAATTAGAAATTTTTTCATATACATATTATTAATGATTAGTAGTAAAAAATCACTATATTTTTAAGGGTGATTTTTTCTAATTACTATAATAAATATTATGTAAAAACACTAGCTGTCATCTCGCAGCGTCACACCTTATTGTCATTCCGCACTGCGGCGTCGACCCGGTCGTGATGCGGAATCTATCCAATCGACATTGTATGCTTCAAGATTTCAAACCAAAATTGATGTTGTGGATAACATTAATTATTGCTGTGAATGTTTCTTGTTACTTTTCTTTCTTTTACCTCGCAACAAAAGAAAGAAAAGTAACCAACTCACTATTTACTAATCACGCTGTTGGGTTGAAACCCAACCTACTTTGTAGCCTGAAGTGTTTTCGTGAGGCCATTTTCTACGGCTCCAAATTTGACATTTGGCGCCTCGAAAAGAAGGCAAAGAAAGAAAATCCTGCGTATCAATTCGAAAAGATAATGGTTTTAAATACCAATTTTACCGGTCAAGCTCGGATAAAATTGGCACCTAAAACCAAACTTTTCTAAACGACCACAATAGGGGGAGGTGTCACCCTATAACCCCCTCTTTGAAAATTCATTGCTTCGCAATTACATAATATTTATTATCAATATCCTCGATACTTTGTTCAGAAGAATAATTAAAATGAAATCTTTAATTACCCATTATAACTAACCAGATTTAGCAATTCGGTTAATATCTATTAGATTTTTGCCTTGATATAATCGCCCTAGGTTTTGTTTACAGGATCACGTCATCCTGAACTTGTTTCAGGATCTCATAGTCTATGCGAGTCCGCATCAAGTGCGGAATGACGGACAGTTTAATTGAATATCTACAAAACATATCAACAGAAAAGAGTTAGGCTTGGGCAAATTTTTTAAATTCATAATCATGTTTTTAAACATACTAATTTGTATTGCTCCTGTTATTGCACAGGAGAATGCACAAGAAACTGTGAACAAAATTAATCTGGAGCAGGCACTTGAACTCGGGTTGAAAAACAATATGGATATTCAAGCAAAGAGGATGGATATCCCTATCGCTAAAAATAATATTAAAAAAGCAAACAGGCTACAGAATCCTGACTTCATGACCTTCTACAATATCGGACCTGCAGGGCATGGGAACCCGCAGCAGCTGGGTGCTGTTCAATTTGTTGAGGTAGGGAAAAGAGGAGCAAGGAAAAAACTGGCAAAGTCTAATCTGGCTTTGACAGAAAAAGATGTGGGCTTTGCGGAGTTTAATTTAAAAATGTATATAAGAGGAGCTTATATAGATTTTGTTGCCGCAAAGTCGATACTCAACGAATTAGAAGAACAAAAGAAACTTTTAGAAGGGCTTCACCGAATTGCAAGCAAAAGAGTCGAGGTCGGTGCTGC
>JAVBRY010000029.1:0-8690 GCA_031547505.1 Candidatus Gastranaerophilaceae bacterium
CAAGAATTAAATTATCCTCTAAATCATACATCTTGGCGATTCTTGTGATGAGCCGTGAGCCGCAAACAGGACAATCAATATCGGTTATTCGCTCAAGAATTTTTTGCTTGATAAAAATAGCTTCTTCGTTGTCTTCCAAAGGTGACGGGTGAAACTGCTTTTCATAAACCTTAATTGCAGCAGGGTCTATTTTAAGCCCCTTGGCGAGCTTCTGGCGTATCGTTGAAGCAAGAAACAAGTCTTGACCCGCCTCAATACTCTCAATCGTCTCTAAAGGCAGTGCAGATTTTTTCGCAAGCCCGGACTGAGAAAGACCGATGCCTTCTCTTCTTTGTGATACAAACTGTGCCAGACTTTTTTCATTCATACATTTTATTCTTATTTGTTGGGCTATAAGCCCAACCTACAAACTACCCTCTGTCATTCCGCACTTGTTACGGGCTTGAGTTGTTGGCGAGTCCGAGCCTTACAACTCAGGATACCCGAACGGGTGAATCTGAACCCATTTTGGATTTTATTTTTTACTCTGGAATACAGAGATAATAAGGCATCCATAAGTCATCAGATGCTGCAACCGGGTTGACGCCGCAAACGAGTTCAGCATGACGATTTTATTTAAGCTTCAACAGCCTCTTTAGCCGGAGCAGCTTTCTGTTTGTCATGTGCGTCTCTCCACCAAGCCAGCATTGTGCTTGCACAGAAGATACTTGAGTATGTTCCGACTGCAATACCGATTAACATCGCAAGAACGAACTCTTTTGTTGTCTCGCCGCCGAATACAAACAATGCACCTAATGTGATTAAAACTGTCAAAGAAGTGTTGATACTTCTAGCTAAAGTTTGGTTTACACTGGCGTTAACAATCTCGCCGAACGATGCTTTTTTAGCGAAGAATCTTGAATTTTCTCTGACCCTGTCGAATACAACAATCGTGTCGTGTATCGAAAAGCCCATAACGGTCATAATCGCCGTTATAAACAGCGCATCTATGTGTACGTCGTAGAATATTCCCATCAATGCGAAGAACCCGATTACAAACACCGCATCAAGCATTAAAGAAAATAATGCAATAAGTGCATAATCAAGCTGGAAACGGATTGTCAGATATGCAACAATCCCTAAAAACGCTAATAATAAAGCAGTGATAGAATTTTTTAATAACTCTTTACCCAGGGTCGGCCCGATAGAACTGACTTGAACAAGTTTCGCGTCAGGATAATCTTTTTTAATTATTGTAGCAATTTTCTCTTCAGCTTTTACGTCGTTGCTCTGGAAAGAAGTTCTGACAGAGATGATTGTGCCGATTCTGTCTTCGTCTTTTTCCTGAGAGATTGTGCTGCTCGGCCTTAAAACCTGAACAACAGGATTTTCTATACCCGCGTCAGCAAAGCCTTTTCTTAAAACAGGAATCTCTTCGTTAGGTACTTCTTTGGTTACCGAATACTGAGAGATCGTACCGCCGGAATAGTCAATACCCACCTTTAACGGTGCATGATCAGGCTGAGTTGCCGATAAATAAATCATACCGATAATGCCCGGTATCACGAATAGAATCGATGTGATAATCCATACCCATTTGTACTTTACGACATCAATCCACTGTCTGCTATGTAATATTGTTTCATTCATTATTATTTTCTCCTTAAATCTTTGCGTCACCCTGAACTTGATTCAGGGTCTGATGATTTTTGGTGTTTACTTTTTCTCTGAAATTTAGAATAAAAAGCACAACCTTGCTTTATTCAACTTAGTCCAGAACCCCGAACTTAGCTTTCTCCCTTTTAGTTTCTTTAGCTTCATAAGCCTGACCGATTTCGCTTGCTTTTAAGCCAAACCAGCTAGGATGTTTAAGCTGTCCTGCCCCGAATAATAAGTGCATAAAGTTTTTCGTAACCGTAATTGCCGTGAACATACTGACCAGAACACCGATTACCAGAGTTAAAGCAAAACCCTTGATAATGCTTGTTCCAAAACAGTACAAAATCATACATGTGATAATTGTTGTCATATTCGAGTCGAAAATACTTGTAAACGCTCTGTCAAAACCTGCGTTGATAGCGGTGAACAGAGTTCTTCCGGCTCTGAGTTCTTCTTTCGTTCTTTCAAAGATAAGAATGTTCGCATCTACCGCCATACCGATACTGAGGATGAAACCCGCAATACCCGCAAGCGTCAGTGTAACAGGAACTATCTTGAAAATAGCAAATACGAGAACCGTATATATAGCAAGAGCTACGTTCGCAATAAGGCCAGGAACGCGGTAGTACAGAACCATGAACAACATGACCAAGCCGATTCCGATAAGACCTGCTTTTTCACTCTTCGCCAAACTGTCAGCACCTAAAGTAGGCCCAACCAAACTTTCTTCTATAATTTTTGCAGGGACAGGAAGTGCGCCTGCGTTCAATAAATCTACCATTTTCTTTGCTTCTTCAAATGCAAACCCGTTTTCGCCTCCTGAAATCTGAGCATGTCCGCCGAGGATAGGCTCTTGAATTACAGGTGCAGAAGTCATTTCACCGTTGAAGAATATTGCCATCGGCTTGCCGACGAGCTCTTGTGTCAGTTTGCCGAATTTTTTAGTACCTTCAGATTTGAACTCTAATGCAACGACCCATTGTCCGCTGCCGCTTGTAGAGATACTCGCTTTTTGAACATCTTTACCCGTTAATCCTGTAGATGCCCAGCTCTGTACTCCACCAGCTGCTTCTAAAGGTCTTTTGAATTCCAAATCAGCAGTGTCACCTAAGAATTCTTTAGCTTTTGCAGGATCTGAAATATCAGGAATCTCTAGCAACAAGCGTGTTTCACCAATTTTTTGAATAGGGATTTCAGATACACCCATCGCATTTACTCTGTTTTCGATGGCGAATTTTAAACTGTCCATCATATCAGGTGTGATTTTTGCGATGTTAGGTGTTTTTTGCGCTTCAAGAACGAGCCTCGAACCGCCGACCAAATCCAACCCTAATTTTGTAGGCATTTTCCATATAACTATTGCCGCAGCAATAACCAGAGCCATAATTGCCCAAAACATTATTTTTTTATTTTTCATAATACGCCCCTAATTTAACTTTCTCTTCTTGAATTTATTGTATCAAAAAAACGAAATTGAAACACAGCTAAAGAAAAAATTACCCCAAAAGTTATCCGATTAGGCGGTATTATTTACAAGTCTGCATCTCGACAAATCACAATTTTTGGGTCTAGCGGGGGAGACAGAATGTAGGGTGGGATACCTATCCCACCGCAAAAGCTTATTTTATCAACTCTTTAACAAAATTCGGCAGAGCAAATCGCGCACAGTGGTATTCTTTGTTATAAATCTTGCACTGCGAAGAAACCTTCTCTGCTCTTGCTTCATCAATATACGAAAGAGGTTTCACTGTTTCAGAACAGAAACACCATGACCAGTACCCGCCCGGATATGATGGTATCGGACCTGTGAAACAATCTACTATAGAAAATACTTTTCTCAAAAGCGGATACATCATCTTCATCTCTTTTTGGTTAACAAAAGGCGATTCGGACTGTGCCACCATGATACCGCCCGGCTTGAGTGCTTCTTTTACGTTTGTATAAAATTCTTCTGTGAAAAGCCCTTCTCCCGGACCCATCGGATCCGTTGAGTCGATTAAAATTACATCAAACTGTGCTTTTTTATCTTTAATATATTCAATAGCATCTTGAATCAGAACTTCAACTTTCGGGTTGTCGAGCTGTCCCGCGATTGTCGGTAAAAATTCTTTGCAAGCTTCAACAACAAGCCCGTCGATTTCACACAGTACAGCTTTTTTAACTGTGTCATGTTTTAGAACTTCACGAATCGTGCCGCCGTCTCCACCGCCGATAACAAGAACCGTCTCAGGACTTTTGTGTGAACACATAGGGATGTGTGAAATCATCTCGTGATAATAAAATTCATCCCTTTCGGTCGTCATCATAAGCCCATCGAGGGTCAGGACTCTGCCCATAGATTCGCTTTCAAAAATATCCACCTGTTGAAATTCGGACTTTTTTGAATAAAGTGTCTTGCCTTTTTTTATTGATATACCGAACCCCTCGGCATTTAATTCGCTGTATAGTTCCATTGTTCCGCTAGTTCCTTTGCCCTACTTTGTCATACTATAGCTGATGCCTGCATTTTTCATGCGCTCAAGAGCTTGTTTCAATACATCAACAGGTTTTGTTAAAGCTATTCTAAAGAACCCTTCACCGTGTGGTCCGTAGCCGTTACCCGGAGGAACAACCACATGTGCTTTTTCAAGCATCACACCGACGAACTCTTCGCTCGTGAAATCTTTTGGAACAGGCAGCCACAGGTAGAACGTAGCTTTTGACGGCTCAGCACTCCAGCCGAGCTCTCTCAAACCGGCTTCCATAACTTCTTTACGCTCTTTATACATAGCATTCAATGCATCAATCTGTACCTGAGGAGCGTGGTATGCTTGAATTGCAGCTTCTTGGATTGCTTTAAATGTACCTGAGTCGATATTGTTTTTAATTGTGCCTAGCGCTTTTACAGCTGCTGCATTACCGCAGACAAATCCGACCCTCCAACCTGTCATGTTGTAGGATTTTGAGTGCGAATAAAATTCGATAGCTACATCTTTTCCGCCTTCAACCTGAAGCACGGACGGTGCAACATAACCCTCGTAGCACATTTCACAGTATGCCATATCGCTGCAAAGCAAGATGTCATATTTTTTACAGAAAGCTACCGCTTTTTTGTAAAATTCCAAATCACAAGTCGCACCTGTCGGGTTGTTTGGATAGTTCAAGAACATAAGTTTTGATTTTTTTGCAACATCTTCAGGGATTTTATCGAAATCCGGAAGGAATTTATTTTCAGCAGAAAGCGGCATGGAATAAGGTGTTCCGCCTGCAAAAATAGTTAGGTTTTTATAAACAGGATACCCCGGATCAGGCACTAATGTGTAATCGCCCGGGTCAACCATTGCGAAAAATACGTGGGCAATAGCTTCTTTCGAACCTATGTTCGCAAGCATTTCAGAATCAGGATTCAAATCCACACCGAAACGTCTTTTCATCCAATCACAAGACTCACGTCTAAAATCAGGCGTGCCGTTGTATGGCGGGTAGTCATGGTTTTTCGGATTGTCGATTGCTTTGTGCATTGCTTCAACAACGGTCGGGATTGTTGGTGTATCGGGGTCGCCGATACCGAGGCTTATGATGTCATGCCCTTTTGCCTTTGCTTCCGCTATTTTTCTGTCTATCTCCGCAAATAAATACGGTGGTATTTTATTTAATCTTTCTGATTGTCTCATTTGTTTACTCCTTTTTAATTGTCAAATCTTCTGTCATAGCGGGCTTGACCCGCTATCTGATGATTGTTTTATGTTTTCTTTTATTCTGTATTTCAGAGTTTAAAACGGAATACCTTATGGGTTCAGATTCCGCATCAGGTGCGGAATGACACATTTATTATTACTCGCTCTTACCCTCTTCAACAGGGCAGTCGCACTTGGCTTTTTTGCACATAGGAAGGATTATCAGCGCACATAAGAAAGCCGAAACTCCCCAGAATAAAAGCGCTCCGTTCCATCCGCACTTGTCTACGATTAAGCCTGTTCCGATACCGGAGAGCATTGCACCGATGTATCCGAATGTGCCTGTGAAGCCTGTTACAGCCGAAGCTACTTTCTTAGAACTTGATTCAATCGCACACACACCGCCGATTAACATTTGCGGTCCGTATGTGAAGAAGCCTGTGAAGCCGATTAATAAGAAATCAACCAAGCTTCCGCCGTTTATTTTAATTACGTTAACAAGCTGTTTGCCTGTTAAAGCGTAAAATCCTGCATCTATGAAGTTCGGACCGTCTTTGTTGAGGAAAAGCCCTATCATACAAACCATTACACCGACTAGGAAAATTACGTTAATCGGAGCTCGCTCGCCTTTGAAAATTTTGTCAGAAGCAAACCCTGCAACAATTGTTCCGAACAAACCGAACAACGGCAGACAGCTCAATTTCAATGATGCTAATTCGAGCGTGTTGTTTTTAAATTCAACAAGATATTTGATAATCCAGTCTTCTGTTCCGAATCTGATTACATAAACGAATATGTAAGCGATAGCCAGCGCCCAAACAACTTTGTTCGTCAGAACATGCTTTTTAAGAATATCTATATACGAAAGACCGTCGTCTTCAGCTTCTTTCGCAGCGTTTTCGTGCCCTTTTTCAGGCTCTCTGTATTCTTCAATATCAGGCAGACCCATAGAGGTTGGCTTGTCTCTTAATCTGTCGAACAACCAGAACGCAAGTAAAATTGCGGTTATGCCGGGGAAGTAGAACGCAGCCTGCCAGCCGAATTTAGCGATTACAAAACCGGAAATAATTACTGCAAGGAACGTTCCTGTCTGGTGAGAAGTTGACCAAAGCGCCCATTTTGTGGCTCTTTCAGAATTTGAGAACCAGTATGTCAAAGTTTTTGCTACAGGCGGGAAACCCATAGACTGGAACCATCCGTTAGCACCCCAGAAAAAAGCCAGTGTCCACAACAAGATTGTTGCAGACGGAAGTCCGAAAAATGTTACTTCGCCCGGAGTGAATATAAGATAGCTTGCGCCAAAACAGATGTTGGCAAGACCTGACAAAATCAAGCCCGTCGGTAAAAATTTTCTTACGTTTGAGCGGTCTGCAATCATGCCGTTTACGAATTTTCCGATTGCGTATGTTAAATATAAAGAACTGCCGATAATACCAAGTTCAAGGTTTGTGTACCCCAATTCGGCACTCATCGAAGGCAAAGCTGCCGCGATGTTCTTTTTACAAAGATAAAACATTGCATAGCCGATAAAGCATGCATAAAACATTCTCAATCTAAAGCTTGCATATGTTTTTTTAACTACTTCTTCATCCTGTATGCGCTCTTTTGGCGCAGGTTCTTTAAAAAATCCTAAAATTCCCATTAATTTCCAACTCTCTATACTACGTGCTTTGCGTCATTCTGAGGCTGAGAATTCAGCCGAAGAATCTCTGGATTATGCAAAGATTTTTGAACTCAAAAACTTTGGTATATTGCGGAGATCCTTCGTCCTCTTACAAAATCTGGCATTTAGTCAGCTTTTGCTCGGCAGAGTACTCAGGATGACAGTTTATTAATAAAAAATTATCCCAAAAAAAAACCATAATTTCAAATTAAAGATATGTTAAGCGAGCTTTGCTGTTAATTTCCCAGCGTTGCTATCTGATAATCCTCGCAGTCACCGAAATTACACGAATCTAATCCCGCAACAGAATTCAAAAGATGGGTTAGGATTGTGGAAACATACTTTGGCGGAAGGTCGTTCAGGTCGATTACGAACTCGTTTATACCGATTTCTTCAAGCTTCTCTATATAATTATATAAGTGCAAAATATAATCTTTAAACATATGCATCCTGCAAAAACCGTCTACGACAAAAGGAAACACCTTTTTTAAAGAGGGATCTTTGAGCGCATAATTTCCGTTGTGGCATGGTGCTTTGCATGACAGACGAGAAACTATCGCACTGTCGTTGTTCAAAGGACACAGCCCTAGACTAGGGATACGGACGTTTCCTGCTATAGTAAGCTTTTTGTTAGGGATAATATTCTTTATCTTCTTGATGCAGTTCATGGTGTTGTTTATATCTTCAAACGTACTGAAATCAACGGTCTCTATCGGGTGAATGTTGTTCAGGCATTTTATGGACATGCTGTTTAAAAGATTTATTCCTTGTCCTATTTCAATAGGTATCCTGTGGAGTTCTTCGTCATTTACGAACGCCCAGAAATATCCTATGTTGTTGATAATCACAGAGGACGGATGCGGTTCGGATAAGCAGAGATTTTTTACATATTCAAAAACCCTGTCAAAATCCCTCTCAATAAGAATCCTTGGCGTGCTTAGCTGCATTTTTATATCGTTTTGGATACAGAATTTTTTTGCCTTGTGAATAATCTCATTGTAACTATTCTTAGAAAGGTCGGCAGTGTTGACTATTTCACCGTATTCAATTGAATAAACCGGATTGAAACCCACTTTTGAAATAAAGTTTTTAACTTCCGTTAACTGCTTTAATGAAGAAAGGCGCAGGTTTATTCTTGGAAGTTTTAACGATGAATAATCGAAATCCTTTTTCAGGCGGGGACGTTTTTTCTCCCACTCGAATTTTTGAATATTACGGCTGAATTTGAAGTTAGACCCTTGTGCACTGAGCATCTCACCTGAAAAATGGTTCGTCTGATAAACACTTTTTCGTACATGCTTAAACGGCAATTTCTGATTTTTGAAAACTTTCGGTTTTTCCAAAATTTTCTCAACGAGTTGAATCCCTTCGAGAATTTCTTCTGATGTGTTGAATTTGCCTTTTATCACGACAGAGTCGATGGCATGGAGCTTTTTTATGTCTTCTGCACACCATGGCAGATTGTCAGAATCTATAGCAAGCGAAATATTCTTGTACTGCTTGATTTTAGCGATATTCTTCATGTAAATTTCTTCGGTAATAATAAGCTGGTCGATTTTGTGGAACATGTTTACAAAATCTATCCCCGATAAATTATGAATATCGAAATACGAATCGACAATGACTTTATAAGGCAGAGAAAGGGTTTTGATAGATTCAAGGATTGCATAACTGTTGATAAATATTCCGTCAATTTTTGTATTTTTAAGATATGTAATGAATTTTTTTATCTC
>JAVBRY010000214.1:0-6225 GCA_031547505.1 Candidatus Gastranaerophilaceae bacterium
AAGTTCAAAAAGGTACGACTCATTTATTTTTAAAGAGGTCAACGCAGGCTTTATTTCAATTATTTTATGCCCCAGACTCTTTGCTATTTGGTGCCCGTTGCCTTTCCCACCTGTAGAGAGGATTATCGCATCGAAATAATACTCAGCCTTGTTGGTTTTTAGTTTAAAGCCATCGCCCTTGTTTTCTACAGAAATAACATTTTCTCTTTTGATTTCAACACCTTGGAGTTTTTTAATAAGTGCTTTTCGGACTTCTTCCGATGAATCTGATACGGGGAAAATCCTTGAATCATCTTGTGTATATGTTTCGACTCCTATACTTTCAAAAAATTCAAGAGTCTCTGAAGTGCCGAATTTTGACAAAATAGAATAAAGAAACTTCTCACCTCTGGGGTAGTTTTTCGCCAGCTCTTTAAAATCAAACTCCGCATGTGCAAGGTTGCATCGCCCTCCGCCAGTTGGTAGAAGGGTTTTCATAACTTCATTTTTGTCGAAGAGGTGCACTTCATGCTTAAAATTTTGATTTCGGGATGCGGATGCTAATATTGACAGGGCAGCCATTACGCCGGCAGGCCCGCCACCGATGATAGCGATACTTTTATTCTTGGACGGTACTTGGTTTTGTGCCATAAAGAACAACATCCTCAACTACTTCAAGGTCATCATACAATTCAGAGATTGTTTTATCAAGCACAGGATGTTCAAAATCAGGAATCAATTCCAAAAGCGGCACAAGCACAAACGCTCTTTTGTGCATATATTGGTGAGGAATGACTAGATTATCTTTATTCATAACCTCTTTGTCATATAAAATTATGTCTATGTCGATAACACGTTCGCCCCACCTTACTTCTTTGGATCTTTCACGACCCATGAAACGTTCTATCTCCTGACATTTCATAAGCAGCTCTTCAGGTGTCAGCGTGGTCTTCATCTCGACAACAACATTCAAAAACCAGCCCTGTTTTACATTGCCCCAAGGTTCTGTTTCATAGATTGCAGAAGTACGGATGATTGAGCAGGCTTTTATCAGTGTGAACATACTCACTGTATTTTGTAGGAGATTGAATCTGTCTCCCATATTCGAGCCCAAACATAAATAAACTATTGCCATGACAATATTTTATAATTTTTTTTTAATATTTACAACTAGGAATCATTCTTTGTTGTTAAAATTTTTCAGTAATTTTTTTAATCTCTACCTGAATTTTTTCAATCAAAGTCAATAATGGAGACATTTTTTTGTTTTCCAAACAATGTTCACAATAGCCATGCATTATATCTGTAATGTCTAATATGTTGAAAATTATTTCTTGTAGTTCTCTATATTCTTGTTCTGTATAAGTTTTCATGAAGCATCCTAAATCTTTTATAGCAACTATATTACCAAACGGTAAAATGATGTTTTCATTTTATATCATAATTACCAATATGCAATACTATGAAAATATTTCTGCATACATAAAGGAAAGACGACTTGAAAAAGGGTTGTCACTCAGTGAGTTTGCCTACAAGAATTTTATAGAGCCGGCAACACTCAGCCGATACGAAAATAATAAGAGAAAAATTAATTTGCCAAATTTGGTGAAAATATCAAAAGGATTTAACCAAACACCATCAGAATTTTTGGCAGATTTTGAAAAAAGATATCAATAAATTGCTTTCTATTAAACGAAGCTTGCTTCGTAGGGGGTTCGGGGCAGAGCCCTGATGTGACTTTGATTAGAAACAGTTTTGTTTTGCGAAAATTTTATCAGCAGCTTGTCGCTGTAAAATTTTTGATAAAATAAATACTGTTTCTTTTAGTAAGCGCCGGTTTTTGCCTTCTTTTACCGAAAACTTGTTTTCGTGTAAAATGGCGTCACGGAAAAGTATCAAGCTTCAAAGTAGGTTGGGTTTAAACCCAACAGCGTGATCAACAGATAGTGACCTTTTTTGGTTACTTTTTTCTTTTTGCCTGCGCAACTCAAAAAGAAAAAAGTAACAGAAGGAAAATTCACAGCAACAATTAATGTCATCCGCAATATCAATTTAAGTTTGAAAGCTTGAAACTTACGGTATTAGTGGGACAGATTCCGCATCGAGTGCGGAATGACAGTTAGGTGTGGCGCTCGCTTCGCAAACAAGCGAGGTGACAGTGAATTATATAATCATGAAGTTTGTTTAAGAAATAGTGCCATCTTGAAAATTAATATAAAATACATATATATCTATATTTAATATATTGAGTACGTCTATCGTCGAGGAGTATGGGGCCGAATATGAAGTCTGTAAAAAATCTTATAAAACTGCTTAGCGTGTTTTTAGTGACATTTTTAACTAACACTGCAGCGCATGCAGCAATAGCTTTTCCGACAATCACAGTCGGAATGACAAACGCAAATACCCCGCAGGAGTTCACGCAAGGTATGCAAATCCTTGTACTGTTGACCATCTTGACTCTTGCACCGAGTATTTTCATTATGACAACGGCGTTCATACGGATAATCATTGTGCTGGCACTGACAAGACAGGCTATTGGTATGGCGACACTTCCACCGACCCAGGTGTTGGCAGGTTTGGCTTTGATTTTAACATTTTTTGTAATGGCTCCGACTTTTAGTAAAATTAACGAAGAAGCAATTCAGCCGTATGTCAACGGGCAGATAACACAGCAAAAAGCTCTGGAGACCGGTATAGAGCCTATGAGGACATTTATGTTCAAACATACCGATGAAAAAGAACTGGGCTTGTTCTTGAGTATGGCAAAAATTGAAAAACCTGAGACAGAAAAGGATGTTCCGACATATACATTGATACCTGCGTTTGTAATTACGGAATTAAAAACCGCATTCAAAATCGGTTTTGTAATTTTCTTACCCTTCCTGGTTATAGACATAGTCGTAGCAAGTATATTAGTATCAATGGGTATGTTATTCTTGCCTCCGGCTACTGTAGCAACACCGTTCAAACTCATTCTATTTGTAATGATAGACGGGTGGTATATTATCACCAAAACCATTTTGGAAGGCTTCATAACGTGACATAACATGATTTAACAACAATGGGAACAAAAGAAACAAAGGTAAAACAAAAGGGCTTTTATGGAAGATACACAGTTTCTAACGATAATACAAAACGTTTTTATATTAATCCTGCTTATGGCTTCACCGATTTTATTTGTGAGTATGCTTGTCGGGCTTTTAATCAGTGTTTTTCAGGCAGTAACTCAGATTCAAGAAGCAACACTGACTTTTGTACCAAAGATTATTATCGGAATAGTGACACTGATTATTATGCTGCCATGGATGCTCAATACGTTTATAGCCAGAGTACATGAGCTTTTTGCTTATATAAATGTTATCCTGGTTCATTAAAGATATAAAATAAAAATAGGAAGCAAAGAATGCAGCCGGATTTGTTAACATTACTTTCACAGCACAACTTGGTAGTTTTTGTAATAATTTTTACAAGAATAACCGGCCTGTTTGCTTCTGCACCTTTCTTTGCAACCTATCCGATACCCACGCAGGTAAAGGTCTGGTTTGCCGGATTTATCGCATTCATTATGTTTCCGATGGTATCCTCTACATTGAATTTTGCCGTGCCTTCAGCATTTCCGGATTTGATGGTTTATTTATTAAGAGAATTTGGTGTCGGGTTTATGATAGGGTTTATCGGAAACCTGATATTCGTTGCGGCACAGGTTGGCGGTGAGTTTATAAGCTTACAAATCGGTTTAACGATGAGCCAGGTGTTAGATCCTGCAACGGGGAACAATTCTCCGATTATGTCACAGATGTTTGTATACATAATATCTTTTGTATTCATTGCACTAAATGCTCACCAATGGCTTTTTGCGGCAATATATAAGAGTTTTACGGCATTTCCTCCGGGGCTTGAGTTCGTATTTACCGGAGAGGTCGTCTCACATATTCTTCATTTATCAGCCCAGATGTTCACCATAGCAATCAGTATGATTTTGCCTGTTTTCTGTGTTATGTTTGTTGCAGAGGTGTTAATGGGATTCACTTCAAAAATGATGCCGCAGATGAATATTTTTATGGTTGCTATACCTTTAAAGATATATGTTGGTATAATGTTGATACTTATGTTCTTATCTCCGATGGTTTCATACCTTTCGAACATGGTTCAGAACTATCTCAAGGGCATAGTAGAAATGATGATATGAGGATATCATGAGCCAAGACGCAGAAAAAACCGAAGAAGCCACCCCCAAGCGGCGAGAGGACGAACGGAAAAAAGGGAATATTGCAAAAAGTCAGGATATGACTGCTTCTATGACTGTCACTTCAGGTGTCGCTCTTTTGCTTGTTCTTGCGCCGATGATAATGGAAAAGCTCAAGGTTCTTTTGTTTTATACATTGACCCATGTAAAGCCCAGTGATATAGATATTAACGACATCGAAGCGCTTTTAAGACCTTATGCAAAAACCGCCGGCGAAATACTCTTGCCGTTTCTAATCGGACTTGCGGCACTCACTGCCGCGATTATTAGACTACAAATAGGTCCTCTTTTTGCAATGGAAAAAATAAAACCAAAACTCGATAAACTGCAAATGAGCAGTATCATGCAAGGGCTGAAAAAAACCCTGAATCCATTTGAGCAAAAAAATATGGTTGAGCTGGTGAAATCTATTGCGAAAATGGTTATCGTAGGATATTGCGGATATGCGGTTGTGCAGGGAAGAAAAGAAGAACTCTATTCCCTCGTCGGTGCTGATATAAACCACGCTTTTGCCGTTTTGGGAAGCATTCTTGTAAGCATGGTTGCGACAATGTGCGTTGTTATGATTATTATCGGAATTATTGATAAAAAGTACCAGACTTATGAGTTTGAAAAATCAATCAAAATGACAAAACAAGAGATTAAAGATGAATACAAAAACATGGAAGGGGATCCGATAATCAAAGCAAAAATCCGCTCCGCTCAAATGCAGTTTATGAGACAAAAAATGATGAGTGCTGTTCCGCAGGCGGACGTGATTGTTGCAAACCCCACCCACTATTCTGTTGCAATAAAATATGACAAAAGTAAGGCTCCTGCACCTATGGTTGTTGCCAAGGGTGTAGACTTTATGGCGTTTAAAATAAGAGAAATAGCAAAAGCAAACAATGTTCCTATCGTAGTGAACAAACCCCTTGCGCGTGCCCTGTATAAATTGGTTAAAGTGGACAATGTTATTCCTGCCGATTTATATGTGGCAGTCGCGGAGATTCTTGCGTATATCTATAAGAAAGAGCAAGGCGTAAAACAAAGTATAAAACTATAGAGATAACGTTATTTATGTAAATATTGAGGCAATAATTTTTAAAGAGGGGGTTATAGGGGGACACTTCCCCCTATTGTGGTCGCTTAGAAAAGTTTGGTTTTAAGTGCCAATTTTATCCGAGCTTGACCGGTAAAATTGGCATTTAAAACCATTATCTTTTCGAATTGATACGCAGGATTTTCTTTCTTTTGGTTACTTTTCTTTCTTTTGTTGCGAGGTAAAAGAAAGAAAAGTAACAAGGAAACATCCATAGCAACAATTAATGTTATGCGCAACAACAATTTAGGTTTGAAAGCTTGAAACTTACGATTAAAGCCGGTGAGATCCCGCACAGCATTCAATTAATATTTCTTGCAAAGCTTGGCTCTGCGGGATGACAGAAAAATGTATGTGGTTGCCTAGATTGCTTCGCTTACTTTGTTCGCTCGCAATAACATAAAATTTACATAAATAACATTATCACTATAATCTTGCATATCAAATACCCTCAGACCTCCTATGTTTTATATATAATATTCCTATGGAAAAGATTTCTAATAAAGCCTTGAAGAAAGTTTATATTGAAACGCTGGGATGCCAAATGAACAAGTCCGATACCGAAAGAATTCTCGGTATCCTTTCGCATTTCGGCTATGAAGAAACTGACATACCCAGAGATGCAGACTTTTTAATAATAAACACCTGCAGCATCCGCCAGCTTTCTGCCGACAAAGCATATAGCCGAGTGGGTTTATGGGGCAAGTGGAAAAGAGCTGAAAGAAAAAAGAAAAACGGCAAGAATTTGAAAATAGCTTTTTGCGGATGTGTTGCCCAGCAGGATAAAGGACACCTCTTGAAAAGATTCACATTTATCGATTTGGTTTTTGGAACGAACAATATCTACGAACTGCCCGAACTTGTCGAGAGAATTAATCGGGACGAAAGAGTTTGTGCAACATCTGAAAAACCTGTT
>JAVBRY010000233.1:0-9610 GCA_031547505.1 Candidatus Gastranaerophilaceae bacterium
GATATTGAAAAACTTATAGGACAAAAGCCAAGACTCATCGTCTTAAACAAGTCCGACCTCGCTGATGAAAACAAATTGAAATATTGGAAAAAATACTACGAAGAAAAAACAGGATACCCTGTTTTGGCCACCAGTGCTGCGAAAAACAATGACCTGTCTTCGATTGTTAATAAAGTAATAGAGTTGAGCAAGCCAAGAATCGACAAGATTGTCGAAAAAGGACTTTTGCCCAGACCTGCAAGGGTAGTCGTAATGGGAATGCCAAATGTCGGAAAATCCAGCATTATCAACAAATTAATCAGGAAATCAAAAACCAAAGTCGGTGCCAAAGCAGGTGTAACACGTCAACAGCAGTGGGTTAGGGTTCATCCGAAAATTGATTTGTTAGATACACCGGGGATTATTCCTTTGAAGCAGGAAGACCAGATTAAAGCGCAAAAGCTTGCTATGGTGAATTCAGTGAGTGAAAATGCCTACGAGAATGAATCGGTGGCGTTGTCTTTGTTGAGTTTATTAGAATCAGACAATGATTATAAAAAAAATATTTACGGATACTATAATCTCGATGAGAGTGACGAGTTGAATCTTGAGGTGATTGCTATTAAAAGAAATTGGCTTGTATCACAGGGCAAGCCGGATGTTTCGCGTGCGGGTGTGATGGTTTTGACAGATTTTCGTGACGGAAAAATCGGCAGATTTGTTTTGGACGAGAAGGGAAATTCCTGTGATTAAAGAATTGTTCGAGTTCGATAACAGTCATAAAAACAGTAATGTCGAATTTATTATCGGCACGGATGAAGCAGGAAGAGGTCCCGGGGCTGGTCCTGTATTTGCTGCGGCAGTTGCTTTTAAAAGCTGTGACAAAGAATTAATGGAAAAACTCTCTGTTCTGAACGATTCAAAACAGCTCTCGGAAAAAACTCGCGAGATGCTTTTTGACTGTATTATTGAGTCTTGTGTGTATTCGATCCATCAGGCGAGTGTTGAAGAAATTGAGCAGAAAAATATTTTGAATGCATCTTTGGATACTATGAAGTTTGCTTGTATAGATGTTGTGAAGCAGTTGGGCTCTACAAAAGTAAAAATGCTGATTGACGGGAACAAGAAAATCAGAGCATTCCAGGCTGATATGACGACCGTTGTTAAGGGAGATTCAAAGTCTGCTTCCATCGCTGCTGCGAGTATACTTGCAAAAGTAGCAAGGGATAGATTTATGATTGAATTGGATAAAGAATTTCCAGAGTACTGTTGGGCAAAAAACAAAGGCTATTTGAGCAAGGAACATATTGAAGCAGTTGAAAAATACGGTATCACAAAATGGCATCGCAAAAAGTTCTTGAGAAATATTCTTGAGAAGTCTGAGCAGTTGAGTTTGATTTAGGGTAAGTATATTGTCACCCCGCTGTTTGATTATTGCATCTATGAACAAATTATATTTGAGCGGGGTCTGAGAATAGTGATTTTAGATACCGCTCAGACACATAATAAAATTACATTGAGAAATCACGCAGCGGTATGACATTTCATGTTTTAAGCCATTACATTTTTTTCAGTAAGTTTGGTTAGGGCCGGTGTTTTTTCTTCTTTTGTTGTTTTTGTTTCTTTAATTACAGCTTCTGTTTTTTCAGGCTCAATCTGTTTTTCAAGCCTTGTTATCTCTTCTTTTATTTTATTTATGTCAGAGCTGAGGTTCTTTTTCTTGCTTGGTTTAACAACCATACTTGCAACTTTTTGTCCGCCTGCATAGCCTAAGATAGAGCCGCCGACAAAACCAACGCCTTCGATTATGGCAAGTACAGCTTTTGCATATTTGTTGCCCATACCGGCAATGAGTTTTTTCATATATTTATTTTCACCGGCATGTACTTGTTTCATATATTTAGTTTCTAAGCCTTCTTTTATAAGTCTTTCCACTCCAAACATACCGCTCATTGCAAGAATTTCTTTTTTTAGTGTTGCAGCTTGATCGTCGGAAGTGAGTACACGATAGCCTGCAGCACCTATTAAAAGAGGGTTAACATTTTTACTTGCAAAATCGACCCCTTTAGCTGTGTACTCCAGAATTTTACTGCCTTTTGAGACTTTATTCATTGCTCCGATAGCGGCTTGGGCACCTTTACCGATGGCGTTATCGAGTTTGGCAGCAGATTTTGCAGCATTTGTAAGCTGTCCTGTTGTTGCAGCAATACGCCCTTTATCATCTGTGCCTGAACTTCCATACATGACCTTGTCAGCATTTCTGCTGCCAAAGATTAAACTTTTAATTGCTACTGCTGCTTCAAGCATGAAATATACCTACTTTGTAACACTTCCTATAAATATAAACAATTTTTGAGAGGGGAAATTGACTGAAATTACAGAATGTTTACAATTGTTAAACATTATTGTTTCACGGCTCCTATGCTATTTTTATGCTAATATTTATAAATATTTTAAGGATAGTTAAATGGCAAATATCGGAATAGTTGAAACTAAGTATTTTCAGATAGATGAAAAGATTAAACTCGAGTCGGGTGTTGAATTTGGTCCGATTAGTGTTGCTTATGAAACTTATGGCGAATTGAATGAAAATAAAGATAATGTAATTCTTCTGCTCCACGCTTTGACCGGTGATGCGCACGCAGCGGGATATCACAGTGAAAGTGATAGAAAACCGGGTTGGTGGAATGATATGGTCGGGCCGGGCAAGGCTTTTGATACGGATAAATATTTTGTTGTTGCTTCAAATATGCTTGGCGGATGCAGCGGTACTACAGGACCTTGTGCGATAAACCCTGAAACCGGTAAGGCTTATGGCTTGTCATTTCCGGTAATCACAATCGAAGACACGGTTAAGGTTCAAAAGAAACTTATTGATTCAATGGGAATAAAAAAAGTTATTGTTGCAGGCGGTTCTATGGGTGGGATGCAGGCGCTCGAGTGGTCTATTACTCATCCTGATATGGTCGATTCGGTCATTATTATTGCTTCAACTGCACGTCTTTCGGCTCAAGGTATTGCATTCAATGCAGTAGGCAGAAACGCGATTCTCTCAGACCCTGATTTCAACAACGGTGACTATTACGATAAAGAACAGCAGCCTGAAAAGGGCTTGGCTATTGCAAGAATGGTCGGGCACATCACATATCTTTGTGAAGCGGCTATGCACAACAAATTCGGGCGTGAGTTCAAAGACAAGCCGAACTTTGACTTTAACATAGATTTTCAGGTGGAAAGCTACCTTCAGCATCAGGGACAGATTTTTGTGGACAGGTTCGACGCGAACAGTTATTTGTACATAACAAAAGCAGTGGATTATTTTGATTTGGCGAATAAATACGGTTCGTTGGAGAAGGCGTTTGAGAAAACAAATTCAAAGTTTCTCGTTATGTCTTTCACCACTGACTGGCTTTTCCCGACCTGGCAGTCAAAAGAGATAGTCAGCGCGTTGGTTAAGGCAGGGAAAGATGTTTCGTTTTTAGAGATTGAGTCACCTTGCGGGCACGATGCGTTTTTGTTGGAATTTGAGACTCAGACAAAAATTGTTAAAAGTTTCCTTGCTCGTAATGTAAGCGGAGGTGCCGATAATGAATAATCATTACGAAGAATCAAAGGGTTTGCATCTTAATTATGAAATAATCACGAATATGATTGAAAAAGGTTCAAAGGTTCTTGATTTGGGCTGTGGTGAGGGCAATCTTCTTAGGATGCTTATCGACAAAAAGAACTGCAGCGGGATTGGGATAGAAATCAATCAGAACAATGTTATCAAATGTATTGAGCAGGGTTTGTCCGTTATACAAGGCGACATTGATGAGGGGTTAAAAGAATTCGGTGATAATGAATATGACTATGTGATTTTGAATCAGACATTACAATCTACCGAGAAGCCTGACTATGTTGTAGAAGAAATGCTTAGGGTCGGAAAGAAGGTCGTTGTGAGTTTTCCGAATTTTGGGTACTGGAAAGTGCGCTGCTATCTGTTCTTTAACGGTCAAATGCCAAAATCTAATATGCTGCCTTTTGAATGGTACAACACACCAAATATTCACCTTTTGACGGTAAAAGACTTTTTTGAGTTTACCGAAAAGAGGAATATAAAGATTCTTGATGAGATTTATATGAACAAAGGCACGGTTATAAAAAATTTCTTAACAAAATTCCATACGAATTTGTTCACTGAAGAAGCTATTTTTGTTTTGAGTAAATAGATGAAGCATTATATGTCGAAACTATGAGCTTGTGAGATGCCTGCCTACGCAGGCATGACAACGGTATATAGGCCAGACACAAATCCAACGTAAATCTATAAAAAAAATATGTAGACATTTTTGCTTTTTTAATGCATAGTAGTAAGGTAGAAAAAATATAGGAAAAAAACAACCATGAGTTACGGAAATTTCGAAGACCAAAACATCACATGCGGTGATTGCGGCGCAGTATTTACTTTTTCAGCAGAAGATCAGGAATTTTATAATCAAAAAGGTTATTCAACTCCAAAAAGATGTCCTGAATGCAGAGCAGCTAAAAAAGCTCAAAGCAGAGGCGGTGGTGGCGGCGGACGCGGCGGATTCAACAGAGGTCCTAGACCACAGTTTGAAGTTACTTGCAGCGGATGCGGATGCCAAACAACTGTTCCTTTCGAGCCAAAAGGCGATAGACCTGTATTCTGTTCAGATTGTTACAGAAACCAACAGTAGGTGTAAAATTGGCTAAGAATAATCAAAAAAAAGAAAAAGCAGAGCGTAACAGAGAAAACGCTAAAAAATACAAAAAAACTACTAAATTCGGAAGAAAAAGCTATTAATTAGCTATTAGGTAGTTTCATATATTTTTGAAAAGACTCCTTGAAAAAGGGGTCTTTTATTTTTGCAAAGTGTCTTTTAGGTCTTTTAATGAATCGAAAAAATTGATAGTTGTAGCTCTTAGATGTTTCAAAATTTCTTCCTTCTCCAAGTCCGACCTTGTAAATGCGTCAATGACACCTAAAAAATCATTTTTCAACATATCTAAATCGTCCATTTTATGCCTTTTATTTTATCGATAATTTAATTATATCATAAATGTTTAGCGCGCTGTACTATATTGTCTTCAAAAATTTATATCATACTTGTAGGTTCATTACAGTGTACTAAAGATGAGTATAAAAACAGCTATATCAGATAGAATTAAATTTCTCAAGGATGAAAAAGGATTGTCTTGGGAAAAATTAGCATATTCAGCAGGGCTGGCAAAAAGTTCAATGACATGGATTAAAAATGGCAAGTATGATGTAAAAATATCGACCTTGTGCAAAATAGCTCTGGCGTTGGATATTACTGTCAGTGAGCTTTTGAATTTTGAAATTGATTTGAATGATATTGATTAGTTTGTAGGGTGGGCTATTGCCCACCAACATTATCTAAACGCTATCTCATCCTTTTCAACATCGACAGTCACTGTATCACCCGGTTTGTATTCTTGTGCAAGGATTTTTTTCGCAAGCGGGTTTTCAACAAGCTGTCTTATTACTCGTTTCAGTGGTCTTGCACCATAGATAGGATTGAAACCTTGTGTTGCAAGGAGTTCTTTAGCGTCATCGGTAATTTCAAGGTTGAGGTTATTTTCAACAAACAGTTTTTTCAAATGCGAGAAGTAGATATCCACGATAGACGCCAATTGAGGCAGGGTCAACGCTTTAAAGAATACTGTTTCATCGATTCGGTTTAAGAATTCGGGTTTGAAATGTGCCTTCATAATCTCCATAACCTGATCTTTTGTTTTGTCGAATTCGGACGCTGACATCATAGCGTTGAGCGTATTTTCAAGGATTACATTGCTGCCTATGTTGCTGGTCATAATTATCAATGTGTTTTTAAAATCAACCGTACGTCCTTTAGAATCAGTCAATCTGCCGTCATCTAGAATCTGAAGCATTATGTTAAACACGTCAGGGTGCGCTTTTTCGATTTCATCAAAAAGAATTACTGAATATGGCTTCCTTCTGACACGTTCGGTCAACTGTCCGCCCTCATCATAGCCGACATACCCGGGAGGCGCTCCGACAAGCCTTGCGACAGAGTGTTTTTCCATATATTCTGACATATCGATTCTTATCAAAGAATCTTCGTCGTTGAACATAAATTCTGCCAATGCCTTTGCGAGTTCGGTTTTACCAACACCGGTCGGTCCTAAGAAAATGAACGAACCGATAGGGCGTTTTGGATCTTTTAAGCCTGAACGAGCACGTCTGATGGCGTCAGAAACCACAACAACAGCTTCGTCTTGTCCGATAACTCTTTTGTGCAGAGTTTCTTCCATTTTTAAAAGCTTCATCATTTCGCTCTCAACGAGTTTTGCGACTTCTATGCCGGTCCATTTACTCACGACCTGCGCTATATCCTCCTCGTCCACCTCTTCTTTAAGAAGTTGTTTTTTTGCAGACTTGTCAGTGTTTTTCTGAGCCTGTTCGAGCTTTTTCTGCAAATCAATCAGTGTGCCGTATTTCAACTCAGCAGCTTTTTGAAGATCAGTAGCTCGTTCTGCATTTTCAATCAAGACTTTAACTTTTTCGATTTCTTCTTTAATTTGAGCTTCGCTTAAAATGGAAGTTTTTTCTTGTTCCCATTGAGTTTTGAGTACGGTGATTTTTCCGTCGAGCTCGTTTATTTGTTTGTTTAACTTTTCAATTTTCGTGACGTTGCTCTCTGTTTGTTCTTCTTTTTTGATAGCTTCACGCTCAATCTCCAGCTGCATTTTTTGCCTAATCATAGAGTCAATCTCAGCAGGCATCGAGTCAATCTCAATTCTCAATGACGAAGCTGCTTCGTCAATCAAGTCGATAGCTTTATCCGGCAAAAATCTGTCTGTGATGTATCTGTCAGAAAGTTTTGCTGCTGCGATAAGAGCAGAATCCTTGATTCTTATCCCGTGGTGTACTTCGTAGCGTTCTTTTAGCCCTCTTAAGATGCTTATCGTATCTTCTACCGTCGGTTCATTAACCATTACAGGCTGAAAACGACGTTCCAATGCAGCATCCTTCTCTATATATTTTCTGTATTCGTTTATTGTCGTAGCGCCAACTGTACGCAAAACGCCACGTGCCAGCATTGGTTTCAATAAATTCCCCGCATCCATAGAGCCTTCAGTTGCACCTGCGCCTACAACAGTGTGAAGTTCGTCGATAAAAAGAATAATTTCACCTGCAGAAGCTTCAACTTCTTTCAGTACAGATTTTAAACGCTCCTCAAACTCGCCTCTGAACTTAGCTCCGGCAACAAGTGCACCCAAGTCAAGTCCGATAAGCTGTGTATCTTTTAAGCTTTCAGGAACATCACCTCTGATGATACGCTGAGCAAGCCCTTCAACGATAGCAGTTTTACCTACACCCGGTTCACCGATTAAAACAGGGTTGTTCTTTGTTCGTCTGTTCAACACCTGAATAATACGTCTGACCTCTTCATCTCTGCCGATTACAGGGTCGAGTTTACCTCTTTTGGCGAGGTCTGTGAGATTTGTTGAATATTTTTCGAGTGCCTTATAGCTATTTTCTGCGTCTTTTGAATCCACTTTGTTGTGTCCTCTTATTTTTTTCATTTCGTTTAGAATTTTGTTTTTATCAACCTTGTAATTATCAAAAAGTTCTTTTATTTTAGTGTTTTCAAGTTGTGTCATAGCTATCAAAATATGTTCGATGCTGACATAAGAGTCTTTCAGTGCTTCTGCTTCATCGAGTGATAAATTCAACAATTTGTCTGTGTCACCTGAAATATACATCTGCTGTGCATTTACAGGAGTGCTCACGGTCGGTCTGTTGTTTATCAAAGACATAACCGCATCGTGAAAGTCAGGTCTGTCGAGTTTTAGTGCTTTAATATAATCCAAAGCAACGCCTTCTTTATCCTCTAACATGGCAAGGACAATATGCTCAGGTTCCATCTGTGCATTCTGGAACTGGTTCATGAGTCTTTGTGCCGTGATAATTATCTGCTGTGTATAATCTGTTAGTCTGTTGAAATCTATCATAGTGACCTCGTTGGTTCTTGTTATTCTTTATTGTTGTCATCCTGAGCAAAGCGAAGGATCTCTGGATTACATAAAAAGTCTACCCCCGGAGATTCTTCGGCAAATTCTACATTTGCCTCAGAATGACGCAATAATTTTATGTTGGGGCTAACGTACCCTGCTTTATATTCTTATTGTAAGGATATTTTTTAAGAAATCATAAAAAATTAATCTATTATTAATAATTTAAAAATAATTAATGTATTTAGACCCCGCTCAGACAAGTATTAAAAGACCCACACTATCTGACGCAGCGGGGTGACAGGCAAGTAGGGTGGGCAGGCTTGCCCACAGCCAATAATTTAAATAATTAATTCTTGTTAAATTCACTGAAATTTGCTAATATTGTTGGAGATAGTGAGTGAAATATGAGCGTTTTATCATTTCTTTTCAATTCAAATAGCGGTTGCCAGGCTGAGTTAGAGTATTATCCCGATGCGGTAATTCTGACCTCGACTAAAGGTGAAATTCTTGAAGCAAACAAAAAAGCTTGCAAGATTTTTTCTTTGCCTGATTTTCACAGCCACCAGCTGATTGATCTTTTTGAAGGTGGGTTCAATCTTGTTGAGGATTTGGTTAAAACAGGTTCTTCTTCAACTATACGTTCAAAATTAAAAATGGAAGAAGAGCAATATATTGATATTCGGGCGTCCAGATATGGTGAAAAAGGCGACACGATAGTGATTTCGATACGTGATGTTTCGCCGATGCACCGTATGCTGAACAAACTCGTATTTGAACACGAATATTTAAACAAATTAACTAAAGAAAAAAATACATTTATTTCAAAAATCGGAAACGAATTAACATCCCCGCTGCATTCCATAAATGGTTTTTCACAGGCTGTTCTTGAAGGGTTGAGCGGGGAGGTGAATGATAAGCAGACAAAATATCTTCGTATCATCAATAAAAATTCTGCACAGCTTCTTGAGACTGTGGAGAAGATGATTGAACATTCAAAGCTTGAATCGGGCTTGTATGATTATGAGTTCAAGAGTTTTGATTTTGTAACAATGATGACGAATATTTTCGACAAATATATTAAAAAAGCGGAAGACAAAAAACTTGTTTTCAATATTGATTTGAACCAAATTTCAAAAAGAATGTGCTACAACGATGAAAACCTTATCAGAAGAACAGTTGAAAACCTTGTTGATGTAGCGATAAAATCTACTGAAAAAGGCCACGTTCAGATTGTCATAAGCATACCTGATCCCGAATTTTTGGAACTTTCAGGCTTCAATGTTCAGCCTGGTGTAAATGATAAAGCTTTTTTGATGTTTAAGATTTCTGACACAAGCCAGGGACTTATTGAAAGTGAAAAAGAACTTATGTTCAATCCTTATGTGGATTTGGATAAAATTATTGCGAGAAAAGAACTCAATAAAAAACTGTCTATGGTTATTACAAACCAATACATCAAACTTGCAAAAGGCAAACTCTGGGTAGAATCTGAACCTTTAAAGGGAACTACATACACATTGATTATACCTGCCGAAAAAGTTTAAGCCTGAAAATTACGGAGAGTATGGCGAATGGCAAAAGTTACACTGAAAAAAGTAACCAAAAAATATGATACAAAAACAAT
>JAVBRY010000183.1:0-2562 GCA_031547505.1 Candidatus Gastranaerophilaceae bacterium
AGACAAATCGACTCGGGGCTGTGTTTTGTGCCAATTGACAAAGTTTTTTTGTTCGTGTATGGCGGAATAAAAGGCTCAACACCCAGTCTTCTCAGTGCAGCTGCCCACGATATATATATAGTTCCCATGTGAGGGAATGCAACTTTAATCTTTTTCTTTTCGCTCATAATTTTCTATATTGCCTCGATGGATTTCAGCCCATTCTACTACTTTTACTAATTATAGCCCAAACCCGTTTTTTAATAAGTCAAGTTTTATTAATTAATATTCTCCAAAGTCTTTAAATTATCCAGATAAACTTTGGATGCATCATATAAAGATGCTTGTGCCCACGCCAAAGGAGAGTGTGTGCCGGGAACATATTTTATTCCCCGGCTGCTTGTTACTGCCTGATATGCTTCAGGAACAAGATATTCCTGACATTTTTTGCCGTTAGCCTTATGTGAATCAGGACCGGTAATCCTTGCGTAGCCTCGGTTTATATATTCTGTTTCTTTTGCAAGAAGCATATCAATCAGCTCTTTTTCTTTTTTATTCGGGCTTGTATCTTTTGCTTCAATGTGATTTAGCAGCTTTTTCAATTGAATGCCATAGCCTTTTGAAATATCTGTGACCATGAACCACTGCGCTTCTGAATTAGGAAGAAACACCCTTTTTTTGCCCTTTTCAGGTTTTACGATATCCGCGTCCAAACGCAAATATCTGTCAGTATTATATCTAATAATGCCGTTGCGTCTTACAAGCGGCTTCGTATCAGAGTCGCCCTCTTCAAGCATCATCAGGCGCTTTACATTTTCTTGTATATCGTTAATTACATCATTCTTATCATAGGACTCTGAGTGGGATACAAAACTCATTGCTGCATCATATTTTCTTTCACCGTATGCTTCAGACATATCATCGT
This sequence comes from Candidatus Gastranaerophilaceae bacterium, assembly GCA_031547505.1. Lineage (GTDB taxonomy): Bacteria > Cyanobacteriota > Vampirovibrionia > Gastranaerophilales > Gastranaerophilaceae > JAVBRY01. Next base: position 905 of record JAVBRY010000183.1, read on the forward strand.
TTTTAATTCTGTATTCACCAATTTTTAATAAATCCTTTAAAGTCTTTTCGTCTTTAAAAACATCACCATGTTTTGATGCGAGCAGGCGTTCTTTTAACAACTGTGTTTCTTTATTAGGTTCAGGAGAATATATCACATCCATAATCTTTCTGAATCCTTCATTTACTATTGCGACATCGCTGGTTGTAGTGTTGCTGAAAGTAGCTTCTTCCCAAGCATTGCAAGATTTGGCGTAAGGATAATTTATGGCCTTAAGGTATTTTGCACAGGTTGCAATAGAATTAACAACCTCATCGGATACCTGAGCTGAATTTTTGTAGCCGTATGGTTTTCCGTCAAACCCGTCTTTAATTAAATCACCCATAGTCTGTAAATACAGTCCCATAGACTCAAGTCTTGTTCTGGTGAACCATTTATGCGATTTCATATTTTCTGGATTAAAAACTTGTCCGGAACCGTATTTCGAAGTATGTGGGTAGCCATGGTTAAGCTCAAACAAAAGCGGGTTGTTTATAACTTTTTCCATTGTACGTTCTTGTTTTTTATAATATTTGGATATATTCTCCATCAACGGTATGCACTTGTCAGGATATTTTTCTTTAACAATCGGCATGTAGCGGCTCGTGTCCGTAACCCAAATCAAATCCGACATCAAAGAATTTTCTTTTGAATCAATCACACTGGTTTTAAAAAAGCCTGTTTTTTCATTGTAATTTAAGTCAAAAACACCTTTTTCATCCGCAAAATTAAGGAGAGACTCAAACTCATCAACGGTATAATCGGGTTTAAGTCTTTGCGCTATCTTATTGTTATGAACAGGCAAAGAGTAGTTTTCAAAAGTTACGAATTTAGGATTATAGTTATCAAAAACTTTTTGTGTATCCTTTTGCTCTGCCCCAAATGAGACACGGTCATAAGATAAATTTTTCAGATAATTAAGATAAGGCTGCGGCTGAGAAGCAACATTTTGATTTATAGAAATTGTTTTGTTTGCATTAAATATAGGTATAGATGCAATTTTCATTTACTCTCTCCAAAATGTATTCACTTATATATAAACCGTAAAGAATATTTTTTGCGGGTGCTGAGACTATATTGTATAAAATCTTTACACTCAGCTGTATTTTGCCGAGTTGTGCGTCATTACGAGGCGAAAAGCCAAGGATGAAATGAGGGTCTTTGACCTGCTTGCTCGCGTAGCGAGTAATCTAGATTGCTTCGGAAGAACAATTATTACTTACACTTTAAACCCACAGCCTCGCAATGACACATAAAATCCATGTTATAATAAACAGAGGTTTATACTTGAGGAGAACGGCATGTTTATTAGACGAGCATTTAATATCACTAAAGATAATATAATACTTGCACAGCCCCTTGTTCTTTATCTTGTGATAGTCAGCCTTACAATGGCAGGACTTGCTCAGCAGGGCAATAAAATCTATTTTATTGTTTTTGCAATAGCGAATGTTCTTTTGTCCACAGCATTTTTTGCAGGTTGGTGCTTTATGGCTAAGAAGACTGTCGAGCATTCTAAAAAAGAATTCGATAAACCCGAAGAAAAAAGTATGGCTTCTCTTGCACTTATAAAAGAATTTTTCCCGGGAGTCGGAGAATTTTTTCTTTCAATAACCTTTACTACTGTTATTTATACAGGG
>JAVBRY010000033.1:0-8021 GCA_031547505.1 Candidatus Gastranaerophilaceae bacterium
TTGATTATAAATTTGCAAAAAATAAGACAAGACAACCTGACACCTTTGCTTTGTGATGAAGTACCCAAAAATTACCCAACAGTAGACCAGGATATATATAACAAAATTTGTTATAACCACATAAAACATCTACCTCTAAAATATAATGTTATGACAAAGTATGACATTGAAAGAGCTTTGACTAATGACTTTGATAAAAAGCTTTTGGAAGTATATACACTGGAAGAAATAAAGGAAGCGGTTTCTAAACCCCATATAATTCACTATGCCGATAAGATAAAACCATGGGAGAATCCAGGGGTACCATTTGCTGATTATTGGTGGATATATGGGAAAAAGTCAGTATTTTATGAACGAATTATTTATAAAAACTTGAATAATACAGCAACAAAAATACTAAAACAGAAAGAATTTAAAAGAAATTATAGAATATATAAAATTCTCTCTATAATAACATTTGGAAAACTGAGAAAAGATTTTAAAAGTAAAGCTAAGAAAGCTAAGGCTCAGCTAATTTAGATTATTAAGGAATTTAAAAACAATGACAAAATATAATCACGGTATAGTACATATTGATAGCGGAATACAAAATCCTGTCAATATAGAACAATGCCCATTATGTGGAAATAAACAGTACTATAATCTTAATACTTACGAAATAAACGATTTAATTGCAAAATGGAAAAAGGAAAAGGGCATGGCACCAATTGCCGCCTGTTATAAAGACAAAATTCTTGAACGACGCGAATGTACTATTTGCAACTTACAATACTATAATTACAGGCTACCGGATGTTGCCAGATTTTATGAGGTTTTATGCCAAAAAATAGCTATTTATCATAAAGAAAAATGGGAATATGATGAAGCATTAAAAATAGTAAAAAAATACAAGCCACAAAGTATTTTGGATATTGGCTGTGGAAATGGAAATTTTATAGAAAAAATTGTTAATTCTGCTCCTATAGTAATGGGGTGTGAATTTAATCCAATAGCAATTGAAAATTGTAAGAAAAAGGGGCTTAATGTCACAAATAATGATTTAAAAAATATTGACCAAAAATTTGATATGATTGTTTCTTTCCAAGTTTTAGAACATGTCAAAGAACCTAATAAATTTATATCAGATTGCATAAATTTGTTAAATGACAATGGACTTTTGTTTTTTGCGACCCCAAATCCTGACTGTTCTCTTATTAAATATAACTCCGGCATACTTGAATTACCGCCACACCATTGTATGGACATCACTAAAGACTGTTATGAATATATAGCAAAAGCTTATAATCTTGAACTTATTAATTATGAAAGAGGTGAAGTTGCCTTTTGGATTTATAAAATCTATTTGGAAGCTAAATTCAAATCATATTCGAAATACCTGAAACAAATAGACAATATCGCAACTTATGAAAACTACCTAAAAGAGAAGGATGAAGTTATATCTAAAGACCACTGTGTGCTATATAGGAAAACTAATTAACCATAAAAAGAATCGACTGAAAACTAAATCCTAATCAAAGAAAGTCGCTTTTTGGCACGAATAAAAAGACCGGAATTTTCATCCCGGTCTTTTAAATATTTATCGTCAGATTATTCGATAATCCATCCGTTAGTTAAGTCGATTTTCATTGGTTTAGAAAGTCTGACTTTTACTATGTCATTATTTTCATAGTTATAACGTTGTCCTTTGACAAGTCTTTCCCACCAAGTAGCGAAGCGTGATTTAACTTCGAACTGCTTGAAGCAAAGACCTTGCAGTGCTGCACCGCTGGCGTTTTTAGGAGTAATAACAGTTGTTGTTGTCAAATCCAATTGGCCGTCTCTGAAGAAGCATCTGCCCGGTTTTGCATAAGTTACAGAACCGTATACAGGGCAATGTCTGTCAATCAAGAGGTATTCGTTTCTTGTGATTACGTTTTCAGCAATTTTAGCTTCGAATTTGTGTCCTACTTGCGCATCTTGGCTGGTCATAGGGCCGCCTGATACTATTTTGATAGGAATAGAAGCGCCTACAGGAATTGTTGCAACCAAGCCGTTAACTTTAGCTTCAGGGATAACCTGTCCTAATGCACGTCTAGGTGCCATTACACCTTTAAGTTTTTCGTTTGGATTCAATTTAGCCTGCTCTAACATTGCAACGATAAATGCAGCTAATTCCGCACGAGTTGCAGGCTGGTCAGCGTCTAATCTACCGTTGTGACCCGGAGAATCAGGAATCATTCCTAATACTTCAGCTTTACCCGCAGAAACTAACAACCAAGCCGGTAAATCTTTATAGTCTGAATATTTTTTGCTAACAATATCTTCTGCTCTTTCAGGTGAAAGTGATGCTGTAGTAAGTGCATTAACCATAACAGACATAGCGTGCGCTCTTGAAACTTTGCCGTTCGGGTCGAATTTGTCTGCGGTTTCATGTCTTAACAAATCGAACATAACGCATCTTTGAACCCAACCATAAGCCCAGTGAGTTTCAGGAAGGTCTGTATACACTTTAGGATCTTCAATTTTAGCATTTTCTTGTTCCAATGCTCTGATAACCATAGATGAGAACTCTGCACGAGTAACATCAATTTCAGGTTTGTATGTTCCGTCCGGATATCCGTATACAACACCGAAATCAGTCAAAATTTGAATTTGTTTGTAAGCCCAATGACCAGGCTGCATGTCGGAATAATAGTCTTTTGCAACGGCGCCAAGACTTGAGAACCCTAGTATGACAGCAAGTAACATCACGCCAGAAAGTAGCTTTTTCATTATATTTCTCCTTAACTATCTTAAAATTACTTCCGTGATGAGTATATTCTACTTGAGAAACTGGCTTAGTGCAAGTAAATTTTACATCCCTATCATCATAGGACTGTGTGAGAATAATACTTTTAAAATTATTTAATATTTAGGTCGTGCAAAGTAATCAATACGATTCAACGGCCAGAATAGAAAAACTGCCTTTCCGACAAGTCTTTCCTTCGGCATCAAACCCCAGAACCTTGAGTCTTGAGAGTTTCCTCTATTGTCTCCCATCATAAAGTAGCTTCCTGACGGGATTCGCATAGGGCCGCAGAACATTTCGGTATTACAAGGAATGTAATACTCATCATCCAAAACATAAGGTTCATCAAGCACTTTGTCATTTATAAAGACTTTATATTCACCTAAAGAATCTTTTTTAACTTCAAGTTTATCCCCGGGAACGCCTACTACACGTTTGATATAAGCAATGTCTTTACAGAAAAAGCCTGTCAGGCGTGAAAATATAGATATCGGATCAACTTTTATATCTTCAAACGGAGGATAAAAAACAAGTATATCCCCTCTCTTTGGTGAATCATAGAATCTTGAGAATCTTTCAACGAAGATTCTGTCACCTTCGATTAAAGTAGGGTGCATTGAGGCAGAAGGAATCCAGCGAATTTCGCCTATAAAAAATCTTATCAAAATAACCATAACTACGACAAAAACTACAGTTTCAACAGTTTCTATAATTATGGATTTTACTTTTTCTTGTTTTGTTTGAATTTTTGTTTCTTCTTTATCTGTTTGCACTCTTCAATCCCCTATACAATTTGCACAATTCTACCATCGCCTGTTTATATTGATTATCCTCAAGAAATGCTATATTTTCAATAGCCTTGTCGAGATAGTTGTCTATGAGGCTTTGGGTTTTACTTACCGCTTGGCTGTTTTTAAGTTCTGTTATGGATTTTTCAACGTCATTCATAATCTTAACATTATGGGCAACATTGTGGTCTATATTATTCTCTTCCATATAATAAATCCAGGGTGCGGTATAAATCCCGTTTTTCAAGTCTTCTTTCGATTTTTCACACTCGGAATAGATATCTTTCAAGTCGTTATGGATTTGAAATGCGATACCAAAGTTTATCGCAAAGTTTTCTATATTTTCATAATATGCTCTTACATCACAAAGCACAGCAGCTGAGCAAAGTCCGGCTTTGAAGAGCTCTGCGGTTTTATTCTTTGATTTTTCAATATATTCCTCGATCGAAACAGGTTTATACCTTTCAAAATACTGCTCCAATTCGCCATTGACGATATTTAACATTGAGGATGTATGTATATTATAGATTTCAATATTTTCTAAAGAGGACAACGACTCCAAAGCTTTTGAGAGCAGATAGTCACCTGTTAAAACTGCCAGTTTATCTGTATACTTTGCATTTAAAGTTTGGATATCACGCCTTACTGACGAATCATCCACAATATCATCGTGAATCAACGTCGCATTGTGAATCATTTCATTGGCGAAAGCAAGTTTATACTGCGGTTCTTTAATGTCAAAACCCAATGCTCTTGTCAAAATAAAAATCAAAGCAGAGCGTATACGTTTTCCTTTATTGGAAAAATATTCTCTTAAAACAGAGTTAACAGGATTTTCTAAATCAAACAAACAAGAATCAAAATAATCTTCGAAGGATACCAAATCCTCATTTATATTTGAAATTATCCTGTTATATTCAGATGAAAAATCCAAAACAAAACCCCTTATGCCCTTATTATGAACTTACATTCACTTTAGAATACACAAAGGATTTTAACAAGTTTTTATTACAGAACCAGGTCAACAGCTTTATTTACAAAGCTTCTGATTTCAGGGTTGTTATTATACGCCTGAGTCACGTTATAAGCCAGATTTCCTGCTATAGTTTTTAAGCTTCTTGAATTTCTTAACTCGTTATATGTTGATTTTAAGACATCTTCGATTTCTGTGCTTGGAGTAACTTCCTTCATTGAAATCACATTATCCGCATTGTTGTCGATATTTGCGATAATGCTTTCGATGTTTCTGTTTTCAACAATTTTTTGGATGTTCGGATTAAGGTTCTCGTCTTTAAGCGATTCCATAATCTCTTTTTTGGACAGTCCGCCATCTTGATCAGTATCAATTTTGCCGAAATTATCTTTCAGATAATTAGAAAACTCTTTCTGATCCGGGTCCTGTAGTTTTGAAGCATAAGAACCTGCAGCCGAAAATAACTTGCTAATCAAGTCGTTACTGTATTCAGTATCAATCGTCAAATTCATAAACTCTCTCCCACGTTAACTGTATTATAGGGAGTTTAAAAATTTATTGAATCAGCTAAATAAATGAAACTGTTAAACTGATAATGTTATTTATGTAAATTGCGAAGCAATGAATTTTTCAAAGAGGGGGTTATTGGGGGACACTTCCCCCTATTGTGGTCGCTTAGAAAAGTTTGGTTTTAGATGCCAATTTTATCCGAGCTTGACCGGTAAAATTGGTACTTAAAACCATTATCTTTTCGAATTGATACGCAGGATTTTCTTTCTTTGCCTTCTTTTGCCGAAAACTTGTTTTCATGCAAAATGGCGTCACGGAAACACTTCAAGCTGTAAAGTAGGGTGGGCATACCTGCCCACCGGCGAGATTAATAAATAGTGACCTTTCGAAAGAAAAGTAACAGAACACATTCACAGCAACAATTAATGTTATGTGCAACAACAGTTTAGGTTTGAAAGCTTTTAGCTTACGATTACAGTGGGATAGATCCTGAATCAAGTTCAGGATGACGAATTGTTTTGGCGCTTCGGGATGACAGTGAGGTTTTTTACATAAACAACATTATCGTAATTAAGCAGACAAATAATCCAAAATCTCGTCTACATGTCCTTTTACTTTGACGTTTTTCCATTCCTTCGTGATTTTTCCGTCTTTATCCAAAGCAAAGGTCGAGCGAATTATTCCCATATATTTTTTGCCGTACATAGATCTTTCACCCCAAGCACCAAAAGCTTCAGCTAGTTTATGCTCCGGATCAGAAAGCAAGATGAAATTCAGACCATGTTTATCCTTAAAATTAATATGACTTTTAATACTGTCAGGGCTCACTCCTACAACAGTTGCTTTTGAGGTCAGTCTATTAAAGTTATCTCTGAAGTCACACGCCTCTTGTGTACAGCCCGGGGTATTATCCTTCGGGTAAAAATACAAGATAACATTCTTGCCCTTAAAATCTGCTAAAGAATATTCTTTTTCGTTCGCCCTTTCATCAATACCCTGCAATTTTATATTCAAATAATTCATCATAAACTCCTTATGAAACTTCATATTGAGTATTATCCGAAAAAAGGAGATTTACAACCCTAGTATGCAAAATATCTCTCGGTAATTAAATCTGTTTTTTGCTTTTACGCAAAGAAGTCACTATTTACTAATCACGCTGGTGGGCAGGTATGCCCACCCTACTTTACAGCTTGATATGTTTCCGTGACGCCATTTTGCACGAAAACAAGTTTTCGGCAAAAGAAGGCAAAAATAATGCGACTTCTAAAGCCGCATAAGTCAAGAAAGGAATGGTTAGACTATTAATATGGTCATTATTACAGTTTTTATTTTAAGGTGCAAATTGGTAAATAATTCTTAATATTATGAATTTAAAAAACCAGACAGAAGTTGTGTCTCGACAACAACAATTAATGCTTATTGTTCTGCACAAATTAAACACCGCTCCTCCTGTCTTGAATTACCGGCAGTTCGGCAAAAGTGTGGTTTTGCCTCACAGGACGTGCTCGCTCCCTTCGGTCGACTCCGCACTTGCCGGAATTCGCTAGGCTCATTTCAAGCAACCCAATAACATATGGTTATTTTAGTGTTGCGTTGGTGCGTAGATTATTGTGTTTGTTGCTTGGTTGCTCGCGCTAAACGGGCTCGCTCCTTCGCCTTCGCGAAGTCGACTCTGCCCTCTGCTCGCAATCCGCTTTTGGGTAAGCCTATTGCCTTCGGATATGAGATTGGTGTGTTTTGGTTGGTTTGGGCTATGTGTATTGGGTTGCTTGAAGATATGTTATACAGCACACAGAAACTTCGTTTCTGACTTAGCTTGCCTCTATTTAAAATGATACTTAATCATTTTAAACAGAGTTCTTCCCGCTAGACCTAAAGGCTGTAATCGGTCGAGATACAATTTCTGTCTACTGCTAACAAAGCATAAACTCTTCACATTTATGATAAGATGTCTTTTAGACAGGAGAAAAAATGCAAATAGGCATATATGCGTTAGGACTGATAGGCGGGTCGCTTTTAAAGGCGCTGCAAGGACATGAGCTTGTTGCTGTATCGAGGAACAAAGAAACTCTCGAAGCAGCCAAAGAATATGCTCAAGTTGTTTCTGATGACATCAACGCGCTTAGAAACTGCGGGATAATTTTTGTATGTACTCCTATGAGCCAAACTCTTCGTGTTTTAGATGAGCTTGAAAGTGTTGCCACATACGGAACAATTGTTGCCGATGTTTGCAGCATAAAAGAATTTGTTATAAAAAAAGTCCGCCCCTACACACTCATAGGCACGCACCCTATGGCAGGAACCGAACACACAGGGTTTGAACACTCTTTCAAAGAACTCTTCAAAGGCGCAAAATGGGTCATAACGCCACCCAAAGGCACCTCTCAAAAAGATATAGATTTATTAAAAGTAATAGTAGAATCAACCGGCGCAAAAACCATAATGATGGATGCAAAGTCACACGACAAGGCTGTCGCCCTAATCAGCCACATGCCTTTATTACTTTCACAGGCGTTGATGGATTCCGTAATGATGGAAAAAGACGCTCTTATGCTCGCCTCAAGCGGATTTAGAGATATGACAAGGCTAGCTATGACAAACACAGAGCTTGCCAATGATATGGTAAAAATGAATCTCGACAATATTGCCCGAGCTTTGAAAATGCTCAACAAGTCGCTCAGCGGGAATTTCAATGAAAATTACATAGGCAGAATTAAAGAAATATCTGCTTTTAGAAAAGCTATGTATGATGAGGACGGAAAAAATATTTACGGTCCTGAGGCGTAATAGTTAAGTATTAGTCTGAACTGCATCTCGACAACATAGATTGATACTTTATTGTTTTGCAAAGATTAAAGACCGCTCCTCCTAGGAACACTTCAAGCAACCCAAGAACATATTGTTATTAGAGTCTTGGTTGCTCGCGTTAAACGGGTCCGCTCCCTCGCCTTCGCGAGGTCGACTCTACCCTCTGCTCGCA
>JAVBRY010000159.1:0-3565 GCA_031547505.1 Candidatus Gastranaerophilaceae bacterium
TATTTGAAGTATTTAGAGGCATCACTGATAATAGGGAACGCCTGATAAACGCCCTGACTTGCATACCAGATACCTCTTTTGGAGTCGTATCTGGCGTTTAATGATGTTTCGAAACTGGTGACCTTGTCTGTGTAAAGTGTATAGCCGTCGAATAATGTCGATGCTTGTTTATAATTAACTGCAGAATAACTTGTTAATTCAAAGTTCGGCTTTCTTATTAAAGGATGCGTGTAATATAAAGAGTAGTTATAAGAACGACCCTGTATGTTGAACATTTTGTAGGGGCCTTCTCCGATGTCAGAGTAGCTGGATGAGAAGGTGAAACCGACACGTCCGTCATATTTGTTAACCGGGATGTTGTAATCAGCGAACGGTGTGACGGAATATTGGCTGGCGTAAGCTCCTAAAGAAAGTCTGTCTCTGTATCCGAATAAACTGTCGGCATATGCCATCAAGCCGCCTCTGAGCTCACCGATTGTCTTTCTGCCTGCGTTGTCCATAAGACCGACGACATGGAAAGGGAATTTTTCTTCAGCTTGCAGCTTTATATCTGTAGTAGCTACTTCTTCTCCCGGCGCAAGGCTCGCTCTGAGTTTTACTCCCTCATTGTAGCGGTTGAATGTAACAACATCTTGTTCTAATACTGATATTTCAAAGAGATCGCCTTCTCTTTGTGAGATTCTTTGTCTTATATAACTGTCTTTTGTCCAGTGGTTGTTTTCAATAGCGATATTGCCTGCGACACCTTCAATTAAAGTTATTCTAACAACACCGTCTTCAATAGTTTGCGGGGGCAAAAACGCTCTCGCCGTGACATATCCTTTTTCGGCGTAAAGTCTGTTTATTTCATTAACAACACTCTCTAATTCCCCAAAAGTTACATTCTGCCCTAAAACACTGTCGAATATATTTTGAATTTCTTCATCGGATAAAATTCCTGATGTATTGATTCTTATTGATTCAACGTATGTAGTGAGCCCAAGACCCGATTTTTCGGCTCCGCCTTTTATTGCGTTTGATGTAGAAGAATCATTGACGGGTATTATATTCTCTTCCTGATATGCATCTGCTACTTCTGCTACATCAGGCTCTGTAGACTTTTTTTTCTTAAAAAAGCTTTTCTTTTCGGCTGTCACTTCGTTAACAGGGAATAGATTTTCTTGTTTTTTAATTTCTCCTTTATTGAAAAGAGTTTCTTTCTTTTCTTTTTTGAGTTTTGTAGATTTTTCTTTTTTCTCTTTTATTAAGTTTGAAGTGGATTGGTTAAAAACTTTTTCGTTAGTTCCCTCTTCAGGCTCTACGTACGTTGCGGGCTTTTTATAATTTTTACTTTCTTTTCTTTCTTTAAATTGCTTATAGTCCTCTTTTTCTTGCTTCATACGCTGTTTTTCTTTTATCATCATCATATCGTGCGCATTTATCGCACCCGGAGTAGCACTTGCGTCAATAGCCGGCGGAGCCGAATAGACCGGCATTATGCTGCATAAAAAAGCAAGGACGACAAATACTCTCAAAAAAGACAATCGTTGCATATATTTCACACTTCTCACAATTAACTAATTAGGTCTTCAAAAAAGGCAATAATTACCAGATTTCATAAAATGGATTATAACACACTATCCACCTATCCTTGATAAATTGACATCAATGTAAATATTTTTTTACAAAAGTATTGAAATCCCCATACAGTCGTATCTTTTGGGTTATAATTATCAAACCTAATTATGTTGAATACACAAATGGTCTGAGGATTAATTTATGAATAATGTCTTTTTAAAGTTTAAAAAGCTGATCGCAGCTTTTTTAAGTGTTATGTTTTTGGCTCAATATACTGTTCTACCGGTTTTGGCGACTGATATTTCAGGTGTTAATCCAACTATACCAGGAGGCAATACATACAATATTGACCCTACAAAAAAAAGCGGTGATACAGGTTTTCGCCACTACAGCAACTTTAACCTGAGTCAAGGCGATATAGCTAACCTTGTATTCAAGTATGGAGTTGAAAATGTTTCCAAATTCGTGAATTTGGTAGACGGAAGAATCAATATCAACGGTATCGTCAACTCTATGCGTGACAATAATTTTTATAACGGTCACGCTATTTTTGTCTCTCCCCAAGGTATGGTCATCGGAGCCAGTGGTGTCTTAAACGTAGGCTCACTTTCTATAATCGCGCCTAATGCTTCAAAATACCAGAGTATGACCGATAACTTCACAAGCCTGGGCGAGTTTGACTCTGCAATGATGAAAGAATTAACCGACAATATCGGCGATGGTGTGATTAAAGTCAACGGTAAAGTCTTTGCCAGAGGCTCAGTTAACCTGCACGCTCAAGACATTGAAGTCGGGAATGATACAACTGCTAAAACCTCAACAGGTGTTTTTGCAGGTGTAACAAGAACAAACGACACAGCATTAATTACCTCAGATGCTCAAGCCCAAAATTTATTTAATGCATTAGTGAAAAATGACATAGCTCAAGGTGGTTCATTCGGTAATGTAGACGGCAAAATCGTTATTCAAGCTATGGCAGATAATGAAAGAACAAAATCTTCAGCAAGTGTAAACGTTAATAATGCTACAGTAGCCGGTAACTCGATTGATATTTCTGCCGTAAGCAGCTCGGACTATACCTATAATGCGGCAGAAGCAGCAGCTTTAGGATTTGGCATTGATGCATTAGCTAACCACATAGAAAATATAATCGACGGAACATTCGACTGGTCATTAGAGGGTCTGTCTTTTGGCCCTGTTGCTAGTGCAATAGTTAATATTGAAAACTCCGATTTGAACGCCGTTGGCGATATAAAACTTTCTACAAGCGCTATCTCTAACTTTGAAATCCCCAGAGCATACGCAGAAATCACAGGGGCTGTTTTCTCTCCTATTTATGCCTTGAAAACAGACACTACTTCAAAAGTAAACGTTAAAAATTCAAACATAAAAACAAAAGGCGACTTAAAAGTTAACGCTTATTCTGAAAACACAATGGATATGGCAATTTTTGACCCTGAAAAAAATCCGGCATGGTCTGATAACAGTGTTAAAGTTATCCTTGCATCCACTATGGCAAAAGCAGACACCCAGGCAACAATCGATAGCGGTTCTGTTGTTGAGGCGAAAAACGTAAAAATGAACGCAGTCAATAACACAAACCACAGTTTGGCTATAGAAGTTGAAGCGGCCGTTAAAAAAGGCAGTGGTGCTTCTCCTTTGGCATTGGTTGCAGTCATAAACCAATCTGATATTGATACAAACGCGAAACTTGATGCAAAAGTTACTACAACCGAAGATGTCACAGTTAATGCACAAACTCTTTATATGAGCTCCATTGCCGCAAATGCAAACTCAAAAGAAATTGAAGATTCCGGTGCTTCATCCAATCAAGCTACACCTTCTGCAGACCAGAAAAATGTTGCCAACAAAGTAGCTGATGCAGTCAATTCGGCTAAAGCAACCGGCAAAAACACAAGCGCAGGTGCTACTGAAGGAACAACAAATCAGGAAAAACTTGTCGATACAGGTTCTGATTCAGGCAGCCCGTTATCTATAAGCGGCTCTG
>JAVBRY010000154.1:0-2877 GCA_031547505.1 Candidatus Gastranaerophilaceae bacterium
CCAGACTACGTTTTCATCAATATACTTTATTATTTTGCCTTCAGCCTCTGTGTTCTCTGCCCAGTAAATAAAGCTAAAGTTGAAATAATAGCCTTGTTTCTCACAGATGTAGTAATCAACAAAATATGGTTCTTCTTCACGATCTGTTTTAAAGTGCAAAGTGATGTATTCCATACCGTCGATTGTAGCAGTGCTTCTTGAAACAAGTGAAAATGTATCTGAGTCAGCTTCCTTGTCAGCATGATAACCCACAACATAGTCAATATATGCATCAACAGCCCCATTGTATGTTTCAGAAAATACTTCTACTTCTATGTGATTCGAAGAATTTTCATCCTTTAGGTTTGAAAAATCAAGGAACTCTATGTATTTTGAGCCATCATCGTATTCATACACTGCCAGATCCGATTCGTCTTTTGTGCCTGAACCTGTTGGGTTTATATTATCATCGTCAGAACTGATCAAATACCAACCATCAGGTATTGTCAGTTCAAACCCAAAGTAAATGTTCTTGTATGTGGTCTGTGACAATTTAACAGAATCTTGAACGAGGTTATCCTCATTATTTTCAGAACCACTGTTCGACGAACATCCAGCCAATGCGAGCGCAAAAACAAGCAAAAATAAAACTAGTAATTTCTTCATTGTTAACCACCTAAACTAAAGAATTTTCAAATATTTGTATTACAAACGTATTTCATTATATCTATAAAATACCTTAATGTAAATATGAATATTTATTTAACTTTGCCTTGGCAAATCATAGCGTACAAAATTAAAAACGAATCCCTCAAATAGCTTGCATTAAGTATAAACTAAGACTATTTAGGGATTCATATTATCAATATTTTGTTTTCTAAAATAAAATTATTCGTTGACAAATATTGATTTTAAAGCTTCAATCAAATATTTATTTGTGCTTCCTAAGCCTGATGAAATAATCTGTATCGGTATGTTTTTGTTTTTTGAAATATTTGCGAAAGTGTCTTCATTATTTGCATCATCAGTTACTATTAGAAAATCACACTCAGATGCAACTCCGTTTATAATTCCATTGTAAACTGCTTTCGAATCAATGCTCCTATCGCTAATATATAGGCCAATAATCAAGATCCCTTTTTCTTTTGCCCATTTAATATATTCTTTGGCTTTATCTCCCGACTTTCTCATCAACTCCAAAAACTCTTCTTTGCCCATGCCGTCGACAGTTAAATCATAGCTTCCATCAGATTTGCCGCTATAATATGAACTGCCAACATCTAACGGAAAATATAGAATCATGGTTTTGTAGTTATCAACAAACTTAACTGAAACATTATTCTCATTTGCCAAAGTGTTTTCATCAAAGAGATAGCCCATATTCAATCTTTCGATTCCCGGGCTTTTAAGAACTTGACTTTGATTTATCTCCTGACTAAATGTTATAGCAGAAGAGAGTTTAGAAGACTTGTAATCAAGCTCGATGATAGCTACGGGAGTATTGGCAGCTATATAACCGTTCTTGGAAAGAATATAGTCTTTTCTTGATGACGATTCCTTAAAAAGTGGAATCATCTCAACTTTTTTAGATGAGTAGCCTTGTTTTTGTAAAAGTATTTATCCCAAATTTTAAGTTATAAATTGCTCGTGCGAAAACATATAATATCCCGATTCATCTGTAAAAGATACAAACGTTCCGCTGAACCCCATCGCTCGCACTTCAACTTCCACTCCGCTTATCGGCATGTTTTCGTCATCAACTATTCTTCCGTAAAGCGATAAACTGCCTGTAATTCCTGCTCTTTCTTTTGCAGCAAGCAACGAGTCAGGTGTAGGAGCCAAACTGTCACAACCAGACAATAGCAATAAGCTTAAAAGTGCGAGCACAAATAGCCTTCGTAACTTCATGAAAAACTACCCCCTCTTTTTATTGTGCTAAAGATCGTTAAACACTAATTTTTGCGAAAGAATTGAAAACACTTTTTTACTCAAAACTTTTTTGACGCTTATAATAGCATTAAGCTTTTTATTGCAAAGGGTTATTGTAAATAACACTTACGTCTATAGTAAATACATGTTAAAGTATATTTGAAGTTTAGCAAAATAAAATGGAATTGCGATCGTAGTAATTCATACTTTTTATGATTTGTTTAATAATCAATTTGACATGCCAATGTAAATTCCTTCTAAAATAGTTTGGCGTTTGGCTTAGCGTTTAATGACATATTTGAAGTTTCGCCTTTTGAAAATCTATAATAAGCTATTGACGCAATCATAGCTGCATTATCAGTACACATCTTTCTATCCGGATAAAAAAGCCTTGCCCCCCGATTTTCACATTGAACGGTTAAAATGCTTCTTAATTTCGAATTAGCTGCTACTCCTCCGGAAATAGCCACATTTTTTATACCGGTTTGCTCAATTACCTTAACAACTCTGTCAGATAGCTCCTCAACGATAGCTCTTTGAAAGCTTGCAAGAAAGCTTGCAATATCGAACTCTTCCCCTTTTTGTTTCATGTTGCTTATCTTGTTAATAGCAGCCGTCTTAAGGCCGCTGAAGCTAAAATCAAAAGGCCTACACTCAACAACTGCATTAGGAAAAGCATATGATCTGTCATCAACCTCAGAACACATCGCATCTATCGCAGGTCCTGCCGGGTACGGCAATCCGAGTACCCTTCCGACCTTGTCGAAAGCCTCACCGGCCGCATCATCTCTTGTTCTTCCTAAAACCTCATAGTCACCATGATCTTTTACCAAAACAAGTTCAGTATGACCACCTGACACAGTAAGACAAACAAACGGAAATTCAAGGTCTTCATGGATAAGAATGTTGGAATAGATATGGCCTTCAACATGGTTCACACCTAAAAAAGGCTTGTTTAATGACATAGAA
>JAVBRY010000124.1:0-3580 GCA_031547505.1 Candidatus Gastranaerophilaceae bacterium
AAAACACATCTGCTGCTAGATCTACAATTATGGATGCTGACGTAGCTGAAGAATCTGCAAACTTAGCTAAGTACCAGATACTTCAACAAGTTGGTGCAACTATCTTGGCACAAGCTAACGCAGCGCCACAAATCGCTTTAAGCTTACTTAACTAATAATTAAATTATTACATAATAGGTGATGGCAACTAGTCCGATGATTTCATCGGACTTTTTTTTGTGCTTTTGAAGAATATTTACATTACATTATATATATTTGTTTTACAATTGATAGCGGAAGATATTACAGGAGAGAAGTATCGTGGATTTTACCTCATATACAATAGAATTTCTTAAATTTTTAAGCAACATATTCGGTAGTTACGGCATGGGGATTATTGCTCTGACCGTTATTATAAGACTTGCGATGTGGCCTTTAAGCGTTACACAGCAACGTTCCATGAAGGATATGCAGCGTCTGCAGCCTAAAATGAAAGCTATTCAAGACAGATACAAAAGTGACCCGCAAACTATGCAGCGCAAGATGATGGAGTTCTACAAAGAACACAACTTCAATCCGATGGCGGGCTGTTTCCCGATGCTTATCCAGCTTCCGATATTTATTCTTTTGTATTCGTCATTGATGAGCCCCCAGTTTATCTCTATGGCGGGAGATTCAAATTTCTTGTTTATTGACAGACTTGATGCGACCCTGAAAGGCAATGCAGGTATATCATATGACGGTACATTCAATGTAAGCAAAAATGATTCATTCACATTAAACAAAAATATTAAAGTATATGTTGGTGATGAAGAGCTTGATAACATAAAAATTCATGACCTGAAAAAAGCTTTAAAAATCCAAGGGGATATTGTCCCTGACCAGCCGATTGATTTCAAAATCAGCTTAGACGAACTCGATATGAAGTTCAGCCAGCTTGAGAAAGTTACAAAGGCGGAAGTTACGATTGTTGATAACAGCACACGTGAAATTGAAAAAGTTATGTTCGAAAGAAGTGACAACATACTTGTTGCTTCTGTTCCGACTACAGCTTCTAAAGCAACATTCCATTATGATGTGTTGTGGCTGATTATATTCTTCGGTGCATCTATGTTCCTGACACAGAAAATTATGATGGCAGCGAACAAATCTGCTGATATGGATCCTGCACAGGCCGCTATGCAAAAGACTATGGGTACAATGATGCCTGTGATGCTTATTGCTACGTTCTTATTTATTCCGATTCCTGCGGGGGTGCTGTTGTATCTGATAGCCAGCAACATCGTTCAGATTGCTCAAACTATGATAATTAACAAACAGATAGATCGTGAACACGAAAAGAAAAAGCTTGCCAAAGCAAGTGCTTCTGATTCAACTCCTGTCGACACAGCTGAACTTTCAAAGTCAAAGAAGGTTAAGGCTAAAGAGGTCAAAAATATTGAATCTGAAAAGGAAGCTACTGAGGAAGCCAAAGAAGAAAATACTGAAGACACGCCTAAAGAGGAATCCTAGGAAAGGTTAATATTTGAATAAAGCCGCACAAGAAGCATTAGATAAATTAATGCAAGGGAATAGAAATTTCGTTGAAGGTATATCAATGGCGCAGAATCGAACTGTTGATGCTTTAAAAAATTCCCAAACTACCCAAACGCCCATCGCTTGTATTCTTTGCTGTTCAGACTCTCGTATGATACCTGAGATATTTTTTGATCAGGGTATCGGTAATTTATTTGTGGTTAGAGGTGCCGGAGCGGTAATTGGACCTAATATCCTTGAGAGTATAGAATTTGCGGTAGAGTCTTTTAATATACCTTTGGTACTTGTTTTGAGCCACGACGATTGCGGTGTTATGAAGGCAGCAATAAAATCATATCCTGTGGAGCCGACAAAGTTTCTTCATTTATTGCGCTCAGTGTATGAAATTATCGGTCGTGAGGACAAGTGTTATAACGATTTGGCAAGAGACTATACTCTCATAAAAAAGAGAAAGCTTCTCAAGCGCTCACGGTTTTTAAGAAAGATGCACTCTGACGGCAACCTCGAAATCCTTCGCGGGTATTTGCATTTTGATACGGGTGAATTGGTGCTGTTGGATTAAAATGGAATTTAAAAAGGCGGATAATTAGTCCGCCTTTTTGTTTTTTATTTGTAGGTTGGGTGCAACCGGGTTGGCGCCGCTAACCCAACCGCTTATGCGATCCCTGCGTAGGCAGGGATGACAATCTAAATAACGCCTTGAGCACGCATTGCTTTTACTACTTTTCTGAATCCTGCAATGTTTGCACCTGCTACATAGTTGTTTCCGTATCCGTATTCTTGTGCGGATTCCTGGCAGTTTTTGAATATATTAACCATAATATTGTTCAATTTTTCGTCCACTTCTTCAAATGTCCAGGAGTATCTCATGCTGTTCTGGCTCATTTCAAGAGCAGATGTTGCTACACCGCCTGCGTTTGCAGCTTTGCCCGGTGCTAATAAAACATTGTTCTCTAAGAAATAGTGAACCGCATCAAGGTCTGTAGGCATATTTGCACCTTCGCCTACCGCAAATACACCGTTCTCAACCATTTTTTTCGCTGCTGCGAGGTTGATTTCGTTTTGTGTTGCGCAAGGGAGTGCGATATCAGCTTTGATATCCCAGATAGGTGAGTAGTCTTTGCCGCCTGAGCTTATGTATTGTGCTGAAGGTACAAGGTTCACATACTCGCTGATTCTTGCACGTTGAACTTCTTTTAAGTCTTGAATAATATCAAGTTTGATCCCGTCTTTGTCATAAATTATACCGTTTGAATCACTCATAGCGACAACGTTTGCGCCGTATTCCTGAGCTTTTTTGCAGGCATAAATAGCTACGTTTCCTGAACCTGAAACAAGAACGGTTTGGTCTTTCAGGTTTTTGCCGTTGGCTTCAAGCATTTCTCTCATAAAATAGATTAAACCATAACCTGTAGCTTCTGTTCTGGCTAAAGAGCCGCCGTATTCTAGTCCTTTGCCTGTTAAAACACCTGCTTCATAAGAATTTCTTATTCTTCTAAACTGTCCGAACAAGTATCCTATTTCTCTTCCGCCGACGCCGATGTCACCCGCAGGAACGTCAATGTCCTGTCCGATATGTTTTTGGAGTTCTGTCATAAAGCTCTGACAAAAACGCATAATCTCTGCATTTGACTTCCCTTTAGGGTCAAAGTCGCTTCCGCCTTTGCCGCCGCCTATTGGAAGCCCTGTGAGTGCATTTTTAAATACTTGTTCAAACGCCAAAAACTTCATGATGCTCTGGTTGACGCTAGGGTGGAATCTCAAACCGCCTTTGTAAGGTCCGATTGAGCCGTTGAACTGTACTCTATATCCTTTATTAACTTGAACTTGTCCTTTATCATCCATCCATGGAACTCTGAAGGATATTATTCTCTCAGGCTCGACAAGTCTTTCTAAAACTGCGAGTTTTTTGTATTCTTCTTCATGTTTTTCGGCTACAGGTGATATGCTGCATAGTACTTCGCTCACAGCCTGTAAAAATTCGGGTTCTGAACCATTCTTTCTGCTAGTTTCTTCAAAAACCTTTTGTGTGTAATCTGACATTTTTAATCTTCCCCTTAAATTA
>JAVBRY010000102.1:0-5772 GCA_031547505.1 Candidatus Gastranaerophilaceae bacterium
AGAAGAACTCTGAGTGTTGAAGAAACCATAAAAGAAGCAGAAGTTATTATGAATATGGGTCACAAGAGAATTCTTCTTGTTGCCGGCGAACACCCGCAAAAGAGCAATCTCGACTTCATTAAACAGGTCATAGACGGTATTTATGAAAAGAAAATACTTAACGGTGAGATAAGAAGGTTGAACCTCAATATGGCGCCGTTGACTTTAGAAGAGTTCAAACGACTCTCTACGTTCGGAATCGGAACGTTCCAGGTATTCCAAGAGACTTATGACCCTGTGCTATACAAAAAGATGCACCTTGCAGGCCCAAAGGCGGATTACCGCAACCGTTTAGAGGTTTGGGACAGATACCTTGAGGCAGGTATGAACGACTTTGGTATGGGCGCATTGTTCGGGTTAGGTGATTACAAATTCGAAGTAATATCAATTTTGATGCACTCTAAATATCTTTTAGAAAGATACGGCGTAGGGCCGCATACACTGTCCGTACCGAGAATTGAATATGCAGAAGGTTCTGATGTAGCACAGCGTCCGCCTCATGCTGTTACCGATAAAGAATTCAAAAAGATTGTCGCTATTTTAAGGCTCTCCGTTCCATACACGGGCTTGATTTTAACAACAAGAGAAACAGCAGAAATGAGAAAAGAAGCTATTGCACTAGGTGTTTCACAAGTTTCAGCCGGCTCAAAAACGAACCCGGGCGGATACAGCGAAGATTCATCCACATCACAATTCACTATGGCTGATCCGAGAGACATAAATTCTATAGTTAAAGAACTATGTGAAGGCGGATATTTGCCGAGTTTTTGTACAAGCTGCTACCGTAACGGCAGAGTAGGCAAGGACTTTATGGATTTAGCCATACCGGGCATTATCAAAAACTACTGTCAACCCAATGCAATAAACACATTCTGTGAGTTTCTTGAAGACTATGCTGATACTGAAACAAAAGCAGTCGGACAGAAATGCATCACTGAGTCTTTAAATCTTATCAAAGAAGATAAGGTCAGAAACAAGGCTCAAACTGATTTAAACGAGATTAAAAACGGCAAGAGAGATATAATAATTTAGTTATTGAGTGGTAGCAAATTTTTTTCTTCACGGTTTTTATACAGAATAAATAAGTATGAAAAGGAAGAAAAATGATTAATTCAACTCAATACAATCCGTCGTTTAGCGGAAAAGTGATATATAAAGGCGTGCCTAAAGAAATAGTAGATACCCTTGAAACCCTGAGATTGAAAGATAAGCTGCCAGAGAAAGCTACTTGCATTATAAAAAGAGAAAGTGAGTCCCTAACAGCCATACTAAAAATTAAAAAAGGATGGTTCAGCTCAGAACAACTCGGTAAGACTGAGGTTCACGGCATAGACCCGCAAAAATACGGGGATATATACGCCAAAATTTACAATGATATGAGAGCATTTGTTGAGTTATTCAAAGGCAGGGCAGCTTAGAATTCTAGAAGTCGTCAGACATACCTATTTGGTGCTGTGAGCCGCTTAATTGAAACTGTGAATCTTCGATATAACCACCTTCGTAGCCATTAACTATTCTTTCGATTTTACCTATACCGCTTTGAAGATTACCCAGGAGTTCTTCTGAGGTTTTGGCTATTGTATCTGCGTGCCCTGCATTCTGCTGAACAACCTGTTCTATTTGGTTTACAGCAGTGGTAATTTGAGAAAGACCAAGCGACTGTTCATTTGTTGAGACAGAAATTTCTTCAAGGATATCGCTGACCTTTTGTGCCTGATGATTAATTTCGTGAAGCGATTGGTCTGCTGCTTGAGTCATGTTTTCACAGGTTTCTGACAAATTTATATTTTGTTCTATTTTTTCAGTAATATCTCTTGTTGCATCAGCAGTTCTTTGAGCGAGGTTTCTAACTTCTTCAGCTACAACTGAGAAGCCTTTGCCCATTTCGCCGGCTCTTGCTGCTTCAACTGCAGCAGTGAGCGCTAATATGTTTGTTTGGAATGCAATGTTGCTGATAACTTCTGTTATACTTGCAATGTCAGTGCTGGATTGCTTCAGTTCAGACATAGAAGAAACCATTTTTTGCATCTGCTTGCTGCCTTCTGTTGCTGCCTCTTTTGTGTTAGCAGCCAGAATAACAGCCTGCTTGGTATTCATATTGTTCTGGTCAACCATAGATGCTGATTCTTCTATTGTAGCAGATGTTTCCTGAACAGCTGCAGCCTGCTGTGTACTGTTTGCAGCCAGTTTGTGGCTCAATGCAAGATATGTGTCCGCGCCTGTAGAGAGGTTTCTTGCGTACGTACTCAAACCATAGACTACTTCGTTTATCGGCTTAGCAAGGAAATTGCCCAGTAATATTGCCAAGAATGCAGCAACACCGATAGTTGCGAGAGCCAACAGAAGCAAGAGTACAATGGTGCCTGTCATTTTAGACGGGATATTTTTCAACGGTACATCAATGACCAAATAAAAGCCGTTTGGAAGTTTTGAGTACGACATTACAC
The DNA here is from genome assembly GCA_031547505.1 of Candidatus Gastranaerophilaceae bacterium. Classification (GTDB taxonomy): domain Bacteria; phylum Cyanobacteriota; class Vampirovibrionia; order Gastranaerophilales; family Gastranaerophilaceae; genus JAVBRY01. The sequence continues at coordinate 2,487 of JAVBRY010000102.1, forward strand.
GAGTTTCAATACCGTCTTTATACTGGTCAAAACCGCTTGTCTTTTTGCTGTCTTTAAGAAATTTATAAGCACCTTTTCTAGCGTCAAAGATACTGCTTCCGACTTCAAATTTATCAGTGGCAACAAAGCGAAACTCTGTGTCCGCAATAAATACATCCGTATTTTTATAAATTTTAGCTTCATCCAAAATGTCATTGAGCACTTCCAACTCAACATCCATACCGCAAATGCCCAACACCATACCATTTTTGACGACTGGCATTGCGTAACTAATCATTGCTATTTTTGAGTCAGTATCACGGTAAGGCTCAGTCCAAAAAGGTTTTTTATCTGCCATTGGGATAAAGTACCAGTCATTGTCAGGTACCTTATCTATTGTAGAGTTTACGACTTCTCTGGTTACAACTCCTTTATCATCTTTTATAAACCAAGCGCCATCATATGCGGGAGCGTAATTCTGGTCAAAATAGAAGAAGCTTGCTATTGTCCATGGGATACTTTCCAAGAGGGTCCTGGGGTACATTCTGACTCGCGCATATTCAGATTCTTTATCAGTTGATAATTTAGACATGTCAGCTCTTGTCTGTATCGTTGTTGATTTTACAATCAGATCTGACATTAATTTAGAGCTTTCTTCCACGCGCGCAAGTTTCGCGTAGACTTTTTCGGCTGTGTTATTAGCATTTAGAATGAAGGTTTCTTTAGTGGCTTCGGATATTATCTGGCTGCTTTTAAGAATGCTCACAATGCTCGTTATCCCTGATACGACCAGTGATAGCGCCACCATGCTAATGACAATTTTATACTTTAACGATTTTCCCTCGAACATCTGTTTCCCCCTGTAATCTGATCAACAATATGAACATATTGACGAACATATTGGCATTTTAATTTTAAATAAATATAGTGGCAAAGTATTTCATTTTGTTAATACTAGAATGAAATACAAGTCCTGAATCCCATTACGAATGAGTTTGCTGCTGAACCGTTCGGACGTAAGATAAACTGGGCAACAGGCTGCAAGGAGAGCCAAGGAGTCATCTGTATCTTATAGAAAGCTTCAAGAATGGTTTCTACACCTTTTCTTCCGTCATCAACAAGGTTTCTTAAATTGCCGCCAAATTGAGCAATAGCTGCACCAACACCGACTATGTCATCCGGTCTGTCTTTTAAAGGCCCCTTGAACATAAGGGTTCCGCCGTAATAGTTTTCTATCTCACTTCTGTTTTCAGGTGCATAGCTATATTGTAAAAGGGCATAAAGACCTTGGGTGTCTTCAGCATCATCTTTAAGTTTTTTCCATATCATTTGTTCTGCTTCGATATACGTACCTAAAGTTTGTCCTTTAGTACCACCTGCGTTGCTTAAAGTATCAACATGACCTGTATGAAGCCATCCACCTGCCAATATAGTACCGGGCATATTGTTTTTATTATGTCTTATACCAATTTCTTGAATCAAGAAAGAAGCCGGGTCGCCGCCAAATGCCGTGTTAAAGCCGGTAGTGCTGCCTTTTGCTTTGCCATCGTACCAACCTGTTCTAAAAGAAAGCCAGTCTGTCGGATTAATTTTCAATACAAGCCCCATCGCCTGATCAGGATAAGCCGGTAATGGTACGTTTGGCATAAAAAATGCGTGTGAATTATTCACGAAGTTAGTAGCTAAATCAAGCATCATAAAATCATAACAAGCATCTTGTTTACCGACTTTGATTTGAATTTTGTTATCAAAAAATCCCTGTTCATACCAGTATTCTGCCACTTGATTCATGTCTCCTGCATCATAAGCATCAACATATTGGTATGCACCTATATAGCTGTCACCAATGTAAGAACCTCTTTTAAATTGGTATCTTACAACAAATTGACCGTTTTTCCATAATCCTAATTTTTCTGTATCTAATAGTATGGCTGTATCAATTAAACCAAAGTTTCTAATGGGATACCTTGATTTTTCGATTCCACCATAAAATCTTTGCATTGTGTCGTTCAGGTACATCGCCTCAAACGTAACACCATGCTCCTCTAACTTAGTTCTCCAGCCGCCCCAGTCGCCTGTCATATAGTCGCCTTCAAGCCATCCTTGTAAAGGAGTTTTTGGCTCCACTGATTCTTCAACAACAGCTTCAAGAGGTTTGTCGCCTTCTTCTTTCTCTACTCCGCCTCTTAAATCAACTACTTCAACTATATTTTCATCTTTATTTTTTTGCCAAAACCTTTTCTTTTTTGGAGTAACGTCAACTGCTGATTGCTCATCAGGAAGTTCAGCCGCTGCTATAATCTCTAATGCTGTTTCATCTTCTGCTGCAATAGCCTTACAACTAAAATTCACACCTGACAATACAAGTGCTGCCGCAATAACCCAAATAAATTTTTTCATCTTCTACCACACTATCCGTTTTAATTAAGATCAATTGTATAGATTTTACATGCGAAAACGATACAGCAAATCATATTGTTGCAGTATCTTTTAACAAAGTCTTAATACAAAATAAATAGCGTTGAAAACTACATCTCGACAACATAGATCAATGCTTTATTGTTTTGTAGAAATCAGAGACCGCTCCTCCTATGAACACTTCAAGCAACCCAATAACATATAGTTATTAGAGTCTTGGTTGCTCGCGTAAAAGGGGTCCGCTCCCCCGCCTTCGCGCGGTCGACTCTACCCTCTGCTCGCAATCCGCTTTTTGAGGAGATTTGAGTTATTGTTTCTGGGTGAGCCTGTTGCCTTCGGGTGAAAGATTGTTGTGTTTGGAGTTGGTTGAGGCTTTATGTATTGGGTTGCTTGAAGTGAATAATTATACAGCACGCAGAAACTTCGTTTCTGACTTAGCTTGCCTCTATTTAAAATGATACTTAATCATTTTAAACAGAGTTCTTCTCGCTGAACGCAAAGATTGTAGCCTGTCGAGATGTAGTTTTCATTAATATTTTAAAAAACAAGCACAACAAGGTAGACATTAACCCTGCCTGCCAATTTAATTAATTTACATAATCGGTTTTGTTAGAAGCTTCTCAGGTAATCTCTTATTCCTTGGAAAACTGCTGCTAATGAGGATTTTTTGACGCCATACTTTTTCAAGAAATATTTCTTGGGCAAAATTCTTGAAAAACCATAGTCGTCCATGCATGGGCTTGTTCCTAAATGCTTTTCCACAAAATGAAGAGATTCATAAAAAGATGTTCTTCCCATAATGATGCCTACGACCTTTCTGTGTTAGCCAACATAAAAAAGTGTTTATATTTTCCTTTGTAATGCAGTAAATTATATATGAGACCAATTC
>JAVBRY010000051.1:0-6570 GCA_031547505.1 Candidatus Gastranaerophilaceae bacterium
ATTTTACGTAAACGTCAGAAAGGAAGTTCATTTCGATTTTTATTACACCATCACCCTTGCAGGCTTCGCATCTTCCGCCTTTTACGTTAAAACTGAATCGACCTTGCTGGTATCCTCGCATTTTAGATTCGGGAGTTTTTGCGTACAAATCTCTTATCTGAGTAAAGACATCAGTGTACGTGGCAGGGTTCGAACGCGGCGTTCTGCCAATAGGTGACTGGTCAATATCGATAATTTTATCAATATTTTCAAACCCTAAGATTTCATCTACACCTTGCGGTTTAGGCTTGTTGCCTCTCAATTTATGCAATGCATACTCTTGCACCAAATCCATCATCAAAGACGATTTTCCGGAGCCTGAGACGCCTGTAAGCGCTACTATTTTTCCTAACGGAACATCGACATCAATATTCTTTAAATTGTTCAGGTGTGCATTTTTAATTTTCAGGAAGTTACCATTGCCTTCACGTCTTTTGGACGGTACAGGGATTGTTCTGTCACCGCTTAGGAATTTTCCCGTTATAGATTCTTTTGAATTTTTAATGTCATCGAGTGTGCCTTTTGCTACAATTTTTCCGCCATGAACACCTGCACGAGGGCCGATATCGACTATATAGTCCGCATTTCTCATTGTGTCTTCATCGTGCTCTACCACTATAAGGGTATTTCCAAGGTTTCTTAATTTTGTGAGTGTTTTAATCAAACGGTCGTTGTCGCGCTGGTGCAAGCCTATAGATGGCTCGTCCAGTACATAAAGCACGCCTGACAGTCCGCTTCCAATTTGTGTAGCAAGTCTGATACGCTGTGCTTCGCCGCCTGAAAGGGTTCCTGCCATGCGGGTGAGATTCAAATACCCTAAGCCAACATCCAACAAGAATTTCAAGCGCGCACGAATCTCTTCGAGAATCTGTTTTGCAATCTGCATTTCATAATCAGACAACTCTAAAAACAGGTTTGAGAAAAACTCAAAGCTCTCTGTCACCGCCAAATTGCAGACCTCGAAAATGTTTTTGTCCCTGATTTTTACAGCCAACGGGAACGGTTTCAATCTTGCACCATGGCAGTCACGGCAGGGAGTTGTGACCATGTATTTTTCGATTTCTTCACGCCAGTATTCGCCTGCTGCGTCATTATAGCGTTTTTCAAGAAACGGAACTACACCGCAGAATGGCAGTTTACGAACTGTATATCTTTTTGTGCCAAAGTCTTTGACACGCATTTTAATCATTTCCGTTCCGCTGCCATACAAAATGATTCTTTGATGGTCGTCAGGCAGTTCTTCAAACGGTTTGTTCATATCTATGCCGTAGTGTTCAGACAGCGACAACAGCATGTCATCATAGTAGCTGGTGGAAGTTTTACTCCAAGGATAAATTGCACCATCTTTTAAAGATTTTTTTCTATCTGGCACTATCAAATCAGGTTCGATAATAAAGTCTGCTCCCAACCCGGAACAGGTAGGGCAAGCACCATAAGGGTTGTTGAAGCTGAATATTCTCGGTGCTAGTTCTTCAAAACTCAAGCCGCATTTCGGACATGCCAGCTTTTCACTGAATATAAGTTCCTTCTTGCCGTCGACATCAACTGACATGAGACCGTTTGCTTTTAATAATGCTGTTTGGGAGCTGTCAGCGAGTCTTGATTTTGCGGATTCTTTGACCACAATCCTATCGACAATTATGTCGATTGAGTGTTTATGGGTCTTTTGGAGCTCAATATCTTTAAGGTCGGTTTCATCCATGTTGTAGATTGTGCCGTCAATTCTAAGGCGGACAAAGCCTTCGGCTTTTAGTTCGTTTATCAAAGACGCAAACTCGCCTTTTTTGCCCCTGACAACAGGAGCAATAATCTGAATTTTAGAGCCTTCCGGTAGTGCCATTATTTTGTCTACAATTTCATCAATTGTCTGAGGCTTTATCTCATCGCCGCATTCAGGACAATGAGGGACTCCAATCCTCGCATACAAAAGACGAAGGTAGTCATAAATCTCTGTAACTGTTCCCACCGTGGAGCGGGGGTTATTCGATGTGGATTTCTGGTCAATGGATATTGCAGGTGAAAGACCCTCAATATATTCAACATCGGGTTTGTCCATCTGCCCTAAAAATTGGCGTGCATATGTCGAAAGGCTCTCGACGTAGCGTCTTTGCCCTTCCGCAAATATCGTATCAAAAGCCAATGAACTTTTTCCGGAGCCTGAAACGCCTGTAAAAACGATGAGTTCGTTTTTCGGAAGTTCCAAATCCACGTTCTTCAGGTTATGTTGGTTTGCACCTTTAATGATTATTTTTTCGTTCATGTCCCTATTTTATAGTTAAAATCTGCCCATAAAATACAGGCATATTAGATACTCTCTAGGAACATTATTTCATGGTTGAGAAAAATTCTCTACAAAAAATGAAGAGGTTTTTAAATTTACTCCACAGCTATTTTGAGGAAATTTTCTTTTATAGGAGCTGTTTGTTTATTATTTTTTAGTTTTTCTATTCTTCTTTTAATCTTTTCACCGTGACGTGAATGAGGTTTTTTCTCCATATATGTTTTGTAATAAAACAATGCGCGCGAATACTGGTACATCTTATCAAAACACAGTGCCATCCCAAGGTGTGCCTTAGCGTATTCAGGGTTGAGTTTCAGTATCTGAGTAAAGATTGTCCCCGCTGATTTGTACTCTTCGAAATTCATATAAATCGCAGCAAGATGGTTATATGCGCCCAGGTATGACGGATCACTCTCAATAATGGTGTGATAAATCAAAATCGCCATATCATACTCTTCAATATATTCATGTGCGACAGCAAGCTGCATTTGAGCATTCAAATTCGTTCTATCAAGAAGTATCGCCTGTTTAAAACACTCTATGGCTTCTGTGGGTTTGTGTGAATACAGATAGCATAAGCCCAGCTCAAAATACACATCAGTAGAATATGATGCAAGTTTTTTTGCCTTCTCTAAAGCATCAATAGCCTTATCAAAACGCTCTTCGCCTTTATATGCCATACCAAGACCCAGATATGTTTTATAGTTCGTTCTGTCGGCAAAAAGCGAGTTTAAATAGTGTTTTATAGATTCTTTAAAACAGCCTGAATTTTTCAGAACTTCAGCCTTTATCAGCTGTCTGTAAGCCGCTGATTCAAATTTTCGTTTAGTTTTAGTGACAAATTCACCCAAGCCTTTAGGTGAACTCTTATACTTAATTCCCAAGATGATACTTCCCCTTTACTCTCTAATAACATTTTAGGGATTTCAGGCATTAATGTTATTGACCCCGAGATTTAACTTTCTTAGTCCATGTGGTCAGTATGTAGGGAAAAAGTATCATGACTACCTGAAATTATCAGGAATATTGTCTAAAAATCCTGCAGGCTGAACCGGCTGTGATGATGTTTCTTTTATTGTTTCCACTGTTGTACTTGAAATATCTTCAGAAGGGGCGGGGATACCACCGTCTTTCGGCTGTGAACCGAGCGGATTTACCCAGGTAAAAGACTTTATTGATTTTATATTCTCAGGGTCGCCGTCTATCAAAACTCTGAAGTTTTTTGTCTCAGACGCATACTTTGAAGTCAATGACGGGATTTTTGAAATATCCATCTGCGGAAGCTCTGTATTGTATGAGGTAAAGAGTTTCGCTACCGTTTCACCGTACTTCGTATGTTTATCTATTAGATTTTTCAATGTGATATCACCGAGCATCCCTACTGAATCTGAGATATCTGGTGAAATCTTACCAAGAATCTGTGCGTTCATGGTGGCAGTTGAAAGATTAGCTGTACCTGTAACGTACATACTCATCTGTGGCCCGGCTGTGGTAACAGGAGAGAGATATACCAATCCGTTACTAAATCTGAGCGAACCCTTTAAAGATTCAACATTACCCGTGTTTTTTGGAGCTACAGCTCTTTTTGCACTGTTTAAGCTGGCATAAATCAATCTTTGAGAAAGAAGGTTCTGTGCATGCAAGAAATGTTCAAATCTACCCAACGGTCCTAATTGTGCGTTTGTTGCTGATATATTAGCAGTGCCTTTCAATGTTTTTAACTGCTGTGCCTGGGTAAGACCCGACATAGAAATATCAGCATCGAAATTCAACTTTCCTGATATCTGAGTGTTTTTAGGCATCAAATCAGCTGCAGCAAGTACACCTTCAAGAGATCGTGCCTGAATAACAGCCTGTGTAGTCAGATACGGGAAGTTGTATGTTATTTTTCCTGCTATATTCCCATTGTATGCAGCTCCGGTTATATTGGTTAGATACAGCATGTTTTTTTCTATCTTTAAATCCGTTATTACATTCTGAGCTTTTATTTGGTTAAGCTTAAAGGATTTTATATTTAATTTTCCTGATTTAACATCAAAAGGGTGGTCATTTCCGGGAGCAAATTTAGACGCAGGCAGCATCGCAGAAAGCTCAATCAGGCTGTCCATATCAAGATAATCTGCCTGGATATTAACGTTGTTTACCAGTTTGGTTTCCATAAAATCACTATCAGCCGTCAAATCCAATTTTAACAATGTATTTTGGAGCTTTAATGCAGGGATTTTTGCATACATCTGCTTTTTATCCAGTCTGACGTCAATACTGCTGGCAGAGCCTGCTGAAGTAATTAGGTCCGTGATAAGCAGGTTTCCTTGTATAGACGGAGCGGACGCCTTTCCATTCAGATTTAAATTGGCTGTTATACCCGCTGATTTTATTTGCTCTACTGAAATTTTAATTGTTTCAGGGATTGATACGTGCAGGTTGCTCAATACAGGGTTTTTCAAATCTTGTACTCTGCCGTTAATAGAAACGATTTTTTTCAGTTTTGTTGTATCAACTTTATCCGAGAGTTTTATTTGTGCCGGTGGATAGTACAAAGAACAGTCGTTTAGGTTCAAGATATTGTTTTTGTATGTGCCTCCGACGTGAAGTAATGTATTTCCCTGATACGACATCAATACAGGTGTCACATAGGCATTTTGAGAAGCCAGGAGGTTCGCTTCGATATCAGCCGTACCATTCTTTGACGCAAGTCTGGCACCGATGGGCAAAACACCCTTTGTATAAAGTTGTGTATCGTTTGGAAGAAAGGACTTAACAACCCGAGTGTCCACTGTCCCGAACATTGTGAAATTTGCAATCTGATCATCTAAGGCTTTTGCATAGTTTTTTACAGAGCCCTTTACTGTCAGAGATGCTGCATCATAAGTAAATTTTGACGGTCTCAAAGTAAAATCCGACTGGTCAAAATCACAGACAATAACTGGTGAGGTGACTGCTGCCGGCAAGTCTTTTAGATTATACCTGATACCCTGAGCGTTCAATGTGCCTGAATATTTGTTCATCTGTGCGTCTTTAATATCAAGAGTGATTTTGTTTACAGAGAATTTTGAATTGAATTTTTTGTCCGTTGCGCTCAAATTCGAAATAGTTGAAGAAATTTGAGGAGTGGCTTTATCGAGTTTGCCTTTTATTCTTGCATCGAATGATAGCGTACCTGAATTTACAGAGATATTTTCTGGAATTTTCACAAAAGAAAATGCTTTTGTCAGGTGGTTCAAATTCAAGTTATTCGCACTTAAAAGAATATCCCCATAGGCATTGCTGTCGACAGTTCCCGAAAGTTTCACAGGTTGAGAATTAACGAGCAGGTTGGATTGATTAATTTTTATTGAGTTATTGGAAAAATCCACATCCGCATTAATATTGGTGACATTGAACGGAAGTTCTTTGTGTTTGAGGTTGGAGTTAACAATTTTAAGAGTTCCGCCTGATTTTATTGTTTTCATATCGGTACTGACTTCAAAGTCAGAAATCATATACCCTGTCATATCAAAGTCTTTTAGGTTATTTTTCTTGCCCAAAATATCATAGACCATAATAAGAACAGGTTTTAGATTAACAAAGCTCATTCTGTTCGTATGACAGCCGAGGAATATATTGTTTGAGCTGTCTATATCAGCTTTAATGATAGCTTTCTCCGTATCTGCAGTATAAAACTCCGAATCGATTTTTGCTCTGTTCTTATCCAACATAATATGGAAATAACTCGCCGGTGAACGTTTTCCGTTAACCAACATCGACAAGTCGTCTATATTTATGCTTCCAAAAACTTCGTTATTTTTGCCTGAAACGATTCTTACATCCGCATCTACGTTAGCTTGAAATTTATACTTTTCGAGGTTATCGAATGAAAGTACAATCGGCTTAAACTCAAGTTTTTGTAATACTGATGGAGGAAAATTCATCTTCAATTTGTACGAGAAATAAGGTTCTTCGTAGTAATAAACATTCCCGGTCGTTGTCAGTTGAAGGTTTGAGCTTTTCATTGCCTTTGTTATTCTGAAGTTTTTATCTTTAAACTTGAATTTTTGTCCGGTTTTTTCATCCTTAATTTTTATAAGAAGCTCATTTATCTTCATCTTCGGGATTTCGTTGGAAATTCTAAAGTGGTATGCCTCAGGTTTTACATTGGTTTCAAAGTATTCTTGTATAGAAAATTTTCCGTTATCCAATATTTTTGCTGCAATTTGTACCTTATCAGCCGAAAAATAATGCAATTTAAACTCTTTTCGAAGCAATGCAAA
>JAVBRY010000152.1:0-3789 GCA_031547505.1 Candidatus Gastranaerophilaceae bacterium
TAGAGAAGCACAAAGATTGACCGATGAGGCGGTAATGCTTATTAAAGTTGAACAGTTAGAGAAAAGGGGCATTCGTGGTCTAGACCAGACGATAGATATAAAAAATCTTATTGCACCGACCGGTCTTCTCGGTATTCATAAGCCGTCTGAAGATCAGATGATTGATGTTGAATACGGGTATTGGCTTGCCAGAGAGATGGGAAAACTTGATGTCGGGCAGTCTGTTGTTATTAAAAACAAGATGATTATGGCTGTTGAAGCGATTGAAGGCACGGACAAGTGTATTGAACGCGGCTGCAAGCTTGGGCGCAGAGGAGAGGTTGTTGTTGTAAAGGTCAGCAAACCTACTCAGGACAAGAGGTTTGATATTCCGGCAGTCGGACTGCAGACATTAAAGATAATGAAAAGATACGGTGCGAATATTCTTGCCGTTGAAGCAAATGAGACAATTATCGTCAATCAAAAAGAAGTTATAGATTACGCGAATAAGAATAATATTATTGTGACGGCGATATAAGCTTTTGGTAGGTTGGGCTTTCAGCCCAACAAGAAAGATTGTGCGATTCCTGCCTGAGCAGGAATGACAATAAAAAAAGGAGATGCAGCAGATACTAAATGAATGCTTTTAGATTCTGAACACACAAGATTGTTAATAAATGCACAAATAATGCTTCAGAATGACAATCGGCTTTGTGCCTGTTGAATAGTGTATAGGTTGGATTCTAACCCAACAAGGTAACAATATGAAAAAAAAGCTTTTTATAATTACAGGCGAACATTCGGGCGATACTCACGCCGCTTCTGTTGTGCAGCAAATTAAAGAATCAGGCGCTGATATTGAAATAGAGGCTATTGGCGGAGAGAATCTTAAGGAACTCGGGGTAAAACTTTTTGTCGACCATTCGAAAATGTCTGCGATGGGGCTGACGCCCAAGATTCTTATTGACCATATTTCGCTTGGGAAAAGGGTTGTTGATTATTTAAAAAATGAATACAAGCCTGATTTGGTGCTATTGATAGATTATGGCGGGTTCAATCTCGGGATTTCAAAGTTCTTGAAGAAAGCAGGGATTAAGGTTTTTTATTATATCCCTCCTCAAATCTGGGCAACCAGAAAATGGCGCATAAATACTGTTAAAAAATATATAGACAAGGTCATGACCATATTCCCGTTTGAGAAAAAAATGTACGAAGAAAAGGGAATAGACGCCGAGTTCGTTGGGCACCCTTTAGTTAAGCAGCTTCCACCTAAGGCGAATAGGGATGAGTTTTTTGAAAAATATAATTTAGATAAGAATAAAAAGCTGGTTTCAATTTTCCCGGGGAGCAGGGTGTTAGAGTTGAAAAATCTCATGCCTGTATTTTTGAAGGCATCAGAGATTATTAATAAAAAAGATGAAAATATTCAGTTTGTTATTTCACAGGCGCCGAATATCAAAGATGAAGCGTTCAAAAAGTTTTTCAAAGATTATGAGATGAAAACCATACAAGGTGACAATCATTCGCTTTTGAGTGTGTCGGATGCATTGATTCTTGCGTCGGGCACGGTAGCGCTAGAAGCTGCATTGTATGAAACCCCGATGATAATAAGCTATCGAGGACCGTGGATATTTTATTTCATATACAAACTCGTTCGCTGTATAGACAGGGTCTGCCTGCCTAATATAATTATGGACAAAGATATTGTGCCGGAACTTATTCAAAGAAAGTCAAAGCCGGATATTATTGCCGATAATATTTTGAGATTATTGAATGATGAGTCTGCAAGAAAAGAAATGATAAGTGGTTTATCCGAAGTAAAGAGTGCACTCACTGACAAGTATTCGGCTGTTGAAGTTTCAAAAATAATTCTTTCAAATCTTTAATCAAATATGTAATAAGATGTGGAATAGAATATTAAATAAAATGATGTATAATATTTAGAGCATTTTTTAAATAAAGATTTCCTTATATGAATTTTGTAAATTTCTTTAATGATATAAAAGAGGCCCTGTTTATAAACATGGTTGCTACCAATGTTGATATTTTCATGGTTCTTTTTGGCTTAAACCTTATTGTATTCGGACTTATCGGATGGTATGTGAAATCTAAAACGATAATAGCTTCTGCGTGGCGAAAATTTTCTATCGCTTTGATTCTGCAAGGTATAACCTGTTTTTTAATATGCAGCTGTATGTATCATACCCAAAAGACCTGTGCTGCTGAGTTCTTAATATATGGCTTTGTAATAGTATCGTTATTTTTTATCTTTTTGGCAGCAAAACAGGGTCTGTGCATATATCAAAATAAAAAATTCAATCCTTATAAATATTTGCCGGTGTTATTAATATTTATGTTTTTGGGATTTTATGCTCCGGCAGCCACAATAGCAAAAAATGCCCTTGCAGGATTTTGTTTCGTATACTTTATTTATGCACTTTCCGGTGTTGTGAAAATGAACGCAAAATTAAAAACTGAACAAAAATTTATAGGTATTTGGCTGTCTTTAGATATATTTTTATTTTACATACTCATGTTTTATTACCCTATGTTTTCAAAGTACCACATGAATGACTATGTCACAATCACTCTTCAGGCACGATATTTTATTTTGTGGATAACAACTTTTGCAATAGGAGCCTATTACTGGGTAATGTATATAAATACAATAAAGGTTTCCCCTGAAGAAAAAAATGAAAACAATATTGTAGATTATATAACTATAGTAGCTGCATTACTGACACAGATATTCAGCCTTTATATTATAGATAATATTACGGATACTAATGACAGTATTGTTAAAAAAAATGTGATAAAACAGGCACAAGTTCTAACTTACAGCCTGGAAGGCACTAACTGGAATACTATAGAAAATGAAAAACCTGAAATAAAAGAAAAAGTATACGAACAGTTTCACAACTATTTCGACAGAATCGAAGAACTTTCACCTGAATTTATGAATCCGAGAATCTATGTTGTTCAAAACGGTGAAGTAAAGTCAGAAGTATATATACACAGCGACTCTTATCAAGAAATGATAAGCACTGAAGACAGAGAAAAATTCTTGAATCAGGTTTATACCACAAAAGAAACATTCGCAGCCTGGCCATATTTGTATAAAAATAAGATGAGATTTGCTGTGTTAGTGCCGATTATCCCCGAATCAACAAATCAGGTAAATGCTGTTTTGGCACTTAATATCAGTACGGATTATTGGCTAAGCTATATAGTCTACAAACGTGCATTGTATGCAAGTATATCCGTTTTAATCTGTATGATGCTGTGTATAGCTGCTATTATCGGACAGCGCTTGAAGGAATATGCAATAATAGTCGCGTCTAATGAGAAAAGATTGAACGAGGCGCAAAGTGTCGCTCGAATCGGAAGTTTCGAATACAGTATAGTTAATGATACTTTGCTATGTTCAGATGAGATTTATAATATACACGAAACAACAAAGACCCAAAAAAATCTGGAAGAATACTTTAATACAATAATAATGAACCAAGGGCTCGACAGCGCTATATCAACAAAAATTAATGAAGAGGTTGAAAATAGAATTGAACAGGAAGTTGAATATAGAATAGTAACGCCTAAGGGTCATGTTAAAGATTTGAGCTTCAAGATAATGCCAAGATATAACAGCATAGGTGAAATTGTCAGCCTTGTCGGAACCATTCAGGATATCACAGCACGAAAAGAAATTGAAGATACACTGACACAAGCAAAAAACACTGCCGAAGAAGCTAACGCAGCAAAGAGCCAGTTCCTTGCGAACATGTCACACTAAATAAGTACGCCTATGAATGC
>JAVBRY010000049.1:0-5787 GCA_031547505.1 Candidatus Gastranaerophilaceae bacterium
ATGCAATAATATACCAACCAAAACGCCTGCAATTAAACCGAAGAACAAGTGTCCGTTTCGTTTTATACCTAATCATAATGCTATTAAAATCTGCATATGTAGCTTCATATATAATACTCTATACTGTATTTATAATAAGTCCAGATTATCATTTTACTATTTTTTGTACAATAAGACAACATATCACGTAAGCTATTCGAATGATTTTTTGTTATATAATCTGAATATGAATATGAATACCAAAAGGAATATTATTGGTTTTTGGGGCTACCCTGAGCCTGGTTTAATAAAAAAATACAAAAATACCTATCCTAATGCAAAGTGGGTGGATTTGGATGTGGATTTTAATTACCCAAAAACAGCTGTATTGCCTGACTCATATTGCAAAATTGTTAAGAATATTATGGACAATGCACTGCACCTAAAAGACGAGTTCATAATGATTCTTGCACCTATAGGCAAAGACAAATGTGACTCCGGCTGGTTTGCGGCAGCATTGCTAAAAGACATGGGATTCAATGTTGAAACATCAATATATGAATGTCAAGAAAAGAATTCTGAACCGACTATTTCAGAATCGTCTCTTCCTTTAAAAAGGAAATTCGAAATTATCACGGACGCAATAGTTAACCCTTACGATAACTCTAAACTTGAAAAATCAAAGGCTAAATTCGGCTTTTGGGGCGTACCACCGAATGATTTGAGTATATTTGACCTATTCCCTGATGAGACACATATATTCGGCTGGACAAGGTGTGTAGAAATGGGATGCCCTGCTAATCTGGAACTCGAAATGTATGTAGACCCTGACATCCCGACAGTATTTTATTCCCAGTCATTTTGCTCAAAGGCACAACTGGCAAAATACCTTGCTGATAAATACAACGGACTATATATAGATGTGGATGACTATGCAACAAAATCCACAAAAGCAAAGATAGAGGCATTTATAAAGTTACGATGAAAAAAGTTGTTCTAGATGCGGGCACAACGTGGTCCAAAATAATCGAAAGAGATTCAAACGACTTGAAAGAGATGTTTGGAGCGTCTTTAGTTACAACAAACGAGGCTGAAAATTATTACATAGTGCCTTCTTCTGATATAAAAAATTACGACTTAAAATTCGACGCAATGACCGGGCACATGTCAGAAAAATTCGTAGATTCACCCGACAAATATACAAATGAAGTCATTGCCCTAACTCAAGGTGTAAAAGATATAATCGGCTCTGATGCTGTAATACTCGATTTAGGCAGCAGAGATGCAAAATGGGTAAGGTTCAAAGACGGAAAGTTTTCAGACTTAGACTGGAACTCCGCCTGTGCAAGTTCCACCGGCGCAACCATAGAGATGCTCATGAAATTCTATAATGTAGAAGAATTACTCTTTAACGAAGAAAAATACAGCATAACCTGCGGTATATTCGGTTTGGAAAAAATTATGGATGATATAGCAAAAGGAGAAAGTGCACAAACTGCTATCGCAAAATTCATCCATGGCATAGCATACAATGCCTGGCTCTTCGCTAAAAAGCCTGAAAAGATTTATCTCTCCGGCGGTTTTTGTGAGAATAAATGTTTCTGCAATTCTTTATCCAAATACGCTTCAATAGAGCCTTTGGGCAGGTTTATGTTGTGTAGGGGCATAATGTAGTTCGAAAAACAACGCAGTCGCGGGCTTTTAATTATGGGAAATGCAAAAAACGTTTTTTACGCGATCTCATACGGACTAAATAATTTTATGAGGTCCCGTAAAGAAAACTTTATGTTGATATTTAATGTTTTTCGCCCGGGACGGGCTTGAGTCGTAGACGAGACTCTGCCAAACAAAAGGCAACTAAATGTTGCGTTTTGTGAGAGGGGAGTCTTACGAATCAGGATACTTGAACAAGTGCGAAGTACAATAAAAGTACTACTCAACAACAATCTCTGTCTCGTTCCTATAAGTCACCATCCCGCCTTTTTGGTTCGGAGGTTTTTTGACATACTTTCTTAAAGTATAGATTATCGGTACCTTACCTGAATTGCGGGAAGTTGAAAACTCTTTAGCCAGCTTCGAAGCTTCAAGAAGAATCTTGTCAGGCAATGCGTTTTCACTTGTATTTTTTACGAGAATATGTGAACCCGGCACATTCAAGACGTGAAACCAGACATCTTCAGGGGCTGAAATTTTTGAAAATATATGGTCGTTTTGTTTGTTATTTTTGCCTATATAAATCAAATAGCCGTCTATCTCACGTTTTTCAATATTTATTGTTTTATCTTTCTTGGATTTTTCCCCTTTTTCAACTTTTTGAGGGGTTAGCTCTTGGCTAATCTCATTTAAATCCTCAAAATTATCCGCTATTTCTATCGAAAACAAAATTTCATCATAATAATCTATCTCACCTTGAATCTTTTCAACAAACTCCAAGGCAATAGTATAAGCCCTTTTAGACTTATTGTATTTTGTGTAGTATTTGTTAGCATTGTCGATTATGGATAAGTTTTCATCTAGTTCTATTTCTATCGTATTTTTGTCTTCAAAATCCCTGAGTTCAGCTTTTGCTGCTCCATCTTGAAGAGCATACAAATTGGACATCAAAAGGTCAGCTTTTAGTTTATTCTTTTCAGCCTTATCTTTGTTGGCTAAAAGTTTTTGCTGAATTTTTAGATTATTTTTCAGCTTTTTCAGCTCTTTATCAACAATACTCGACAGGCTTGCCTTCAACTTTTTCATCAGGCGTTTTTGAATATGATGAGCAAAATATGTGTCTATCATATCGTTCACCGATTCAAACTTGTTCGAATAATCCTCAACACAAGAATACTTTTCAAAATCAGCAGAGATTGAATAGCTAAATTCCTCCTGTGAGAGAAACTCGAACAATGTTACAAACAGCAGCTGTCTTTGACCTGTAGTCAATTCTCTAGCCAAAGATTCAGGGTCAAGCTTGGATTTATTCAACAGCTCTTCGGTGAGAATCTGAGAAAAACCAAAAAAGTTATCGCTTATTGTCTTTTTTAAAGAATCCTCAGACTCTAAAAGCACTTGAAAAAAGGCTTGTGAATTAGTTTTTAAGAGGTCTTTCTTGTCTTGCACCGGAGGCAAAATAAACGGCAATCCACCTGCCAACTCCCGTTCCTTACTTTTTTCAGCACCGATATTGTGGGCACAGCCTATGATTATATTATTATCTGTGTTGTAGAGCACAATATTACTGTGCTTGCCCATTAATTCGATGCTCAAACACTCTTCAATCCTGTCCCCGATTTCGTTATAATTCTCAAAGTACAGCTCAATAAATCTCTCATATTTAGGCTTTTGAACCTTGAGAATCTTCGCACCTTCCATATGCTTTCGAAGAAGCATACAAAACATCGGGGGTTGTTTAGGTATTTGGATATTTCGTTTTTCTTCGTTTTCTTTACTCATAAATGATATATGGTAAAGTTCAGGGTTAATGTTTATATATAGTTTTCTGGATTCAGAGTTGTTTCTCAGATGCAAAATCAATTCACGCCTGGTCGGCTGCTGAATTTTCTGGACTTTGGAATTTATAAAATAGTCATGAGTTTCTTCGAAAAAAACATCAAGCAACAGGGAGTCAATTTTAATCACCGCTAAACCCCTGTCTATTCTTCACTTTTCGGGAAACGGTTTTCGGATTCAAATCCTATGAGTTCGTATAGCTTGATCTTTTGGTCATAATTTCGAACTCTCACCTGACCTACAAACGACGTCACGGGCTCTTTATCCAAATCCTTAAGTGTTTCTTCAGAAACAATTATATGTCTTTTAAATTCAACACAAACCTTCTCTATTCTGTCAATAACATCAACAGTTTCACCCAGTAAAGTAAACTCTGAAACGTTTCTGGAACCTACCTGACCTATAAGAGCAGAGCCTGTATTGATAGCAATTTTCACATCTATTCCAGTATTTTCAACAAAATGCACGTCATTAAAATGCCTTATAGCCATTTCTATCTCAAGAGCAGCCTTCACAGCATTTTCGGTATCTTTTCTTGAGCGAATCGGATATCCCCAATATACAAGCACAGAATTTCCGACGAATCGGTTTATTGTTCCGTTGTATTTAAATATAATTTTTTCGATTGTGTTGAACGCCTTGTTAATTATATCTATATATGTTTCAGCCGACATAGCATCAGTAATTTCAACATTGTTATAAATATTGCACGACATTATGGTTACTTTTTGGAGTCCTGCCTTGAGATTCAATTTGTGGGGTTTATTTATCAATTTTTTCAATATATCTTCAGATACAAGGTTTCCGAATATGCCTTTAATTTTTTTTCTTTTTTTGTATTCGTGATGGATTTTGAGTACATATGTAATTATAAACGTCAGAATCATGCAATATAACGGCACTGCCATCTCTAACAATATATGGAACCTCGGCATAAGGTAAAGCAAAAACGCCAGCCAGCAATATATTCCTATAATCAATGATGCATTAATAAATGCCAGGAATAGGTTCGTTGCAATAACAATTACGAACATTATCGCAAAGCAGAATACGGTCGTGAGTATTATACTTTTATACTCGGCAATATTCTTAGCGAATGGCCTTTTCTTCATTGTTCTTATATCAGAATCAGAAATATAGTTGTCGATAATAGTCGCTTTTATTTCAGCATCAGGCATATCCTGAACAACAGGAGTGTTGTGAGTTTCTGTGTCCATCTGTGTCTGAGCAATTAGGATACTCGTATCTTTAAAGAAATCCAGAGGAACCTGTTGATTTTCAAAATTAAAATAGTCAACTCCTCTCACCATACTGAGTAGAATTGCATTAATAGGAATATTAGTATAGGTATTTATCCCGCCATGCCAGTTGATGAGAGTCTGACCGTCGGCATTTATAGGTATTTTGTGATTTCCTACTAATATAGCGCCATCTTTAAAAGTCACATCGTTCGCTTCTGAGTCGGTGTATTTCATCAATGCAGCCAAAGGAATCGACGGAAGATAATATGCTTTATTCCCCTTCATCAGCTTGTACACAGGCTGAGAATACTTAACCATATCCGTAGCTTTCTCTGCCTCTAGATTCGTCACAGCCATTGTCGTAAACTGTGTAAAAATATCAGGAATAGGCGTATGTGAATAATAAGAAATTCTATTATCTGTACTGTCAGGTTTTATTCTAAGATTAAGAGCTTCTGATGTAGGATAAAACGGATTGTCAAAATTATCCAGAATCTTTGCCGAAACAACATTATCCGTATCTTTATATGGGGCTCTAACTGCTGTTGCAAGGATAATATTATTATACTTTTTCATCGTATGCGACAGCATCATATCCGGCGAATAGTAGCTCAAACCTATGTCTTCGTAGTTTGAAAAATTCAAATCCAGAATAATCATCTTTGGGTCTTGTTTCTCAAGGAAAGTTACAATATTCGCCCAGGTTCTTCTTGACCAGGGCCACCTGCTCAAGTTCAGTTCAGAAGAGCGCGACGCCTCGTATTGAGTAAGCTCATTTATAAAAATAATAACAATATCCTTATTTGCAGGCGCGAATTTGTTCGCAAAAAGACCAGAATCTGTGCTTACAGCCGTGCGTATCTCAACAAGCTTGTCTTCAGCTATCTTGAACAGGTTTTCAAAAAGATGCAAAAATAACACGGCTAAAACTATGATAATCATAGTAACTACACTCTTCAACCTGTTAATTTTATTGATATTAAAGTCCATCAACCCGAGACCCAACTCCTTGCATGACTTTCATAATATCACCCTAGACTGTTAAAAAAAAGAAAAACTCTATCCCAAAAGTCTA
>JAVBRY010000122.1:0-11202 GCA_031547505.1 Candidatus Gastranaerophilaceae bacterium
TTAAAAATATTTTTTTTAATAGCAGAATAGCTACAGATGATGCTGCTAAAGCAACAGAAGCGGCGTTTACACAAACACAGATAAAAGTTGCTGATACTGCCGTTGCTGAAAATCTAAAAAATCAGGCTGCTGAAGCAATATATGCGGGTCACTTTCTAGGCTAATAATTTTATTGATTTGACAATCAGATATTTAATTTTTAAGATAGGTTTGTATGAATATGAACCTATCTTTATTTAATATAAAAGAAAAAATCAGACGGGTGGAGTTGGATAACCATAGAGATAAAATTATTATCGGCGGAGATTCTTCACTGCCGTTTATGTCTGAAAATGATAATGCTACAAAGAAACTCTTTGCATTGGAAATACCTTATAAATTCGACGGATTTTATCCTGAATTGTTGAAACAGATGTGGGGGACAGAAGACTTTTTTGAGAGAGTGAAAAAGGCATCTGGCGTGGATTCAGAGTTTCTTTCGATAAAATTCAATGTGCCTGAAGAAGAGCTTGATACTTTTTTACAAAATTGTACAGAAATTGTTTCTATTATTGAGTCAATGACAAATAAGCCGTTGATTCTTCGTGGGGCAAATAATACTGACATTGATAAAAAACTTATTCCTGCATTAGCTGAAGCTGTTTCAAAGCCTTCAATAATTGCTTTTGCGGATGAATTCAGTTTGGATGAGATTGTGCCTTCGATAGTGAAAAACAATCATATATTAGTTTTGAGAAGTCCGATTGATATAAATCTGGCTAAAGAGCTGAATATTTTGTCGACAGACAAAGGACTTTCACCTGAAAAAATACTTATTGATCCTGATATGGGTGGCTTAGGCTACGGGTTGGAATATGGGTACAGTATTATCGAGCGGATTAAACAGGCAGGTTTTGATGGTGACACTATGCTTAATATGCCTATAATCGCGTTCATCGGAGAAGAAAGCTACAAGGCTAAAGAGGCAAAGAGCGACAAGTTCGATACACACTGGGGTGACTATCAGACACGTGCAGTGATGTGGGAGATATCTGCTGCTTCTGCGATTATATCAGCGGGGGCGAATCTTGTGGTCGTTTGGAATCCTGAGACAATTAAGACTTTGAAAGGACTGTTGTAATGGAATTGACCGGTCTTCAAATCTTTAAATACCTTCCCGGTGCTAAAAAAGGACCTGAGTCAAACTGCAAAAAATGCGGATTCCCGACCTGTATGGCTTATGCATTGAAGCTCGCCAAACAGCAGGCTGAATTGGATGCTTGTCCTTGTGTATGTGATGAGTTGAGAGAGAAGTTTCTTGAATCGGTTAAGGTTCAACAGCATGAAATAAAATTGGGCAAAGAAAACTTTGTCACTGTTGGCGGTGAAACGGTAATGTTCAGGCATGATAAGACATTTGTTAATCGCACAGCGATACTTATAAAATTAGACCCGTCAGATAAAGATTTTGCTGAAAATTTACAAAAAATTAAAGCATATTCTATAGATAGAGTGGGTGAAACATTCAAGGTCGACGGAGTTTATATTGAAGATGCTTCGACAGTCGGTGATATAGGTATTCCCGTCGTTACGAACAATGATGTTAATGGCAATGTGATAATCAAAGGTTCTAATATAGAAGAACTGGTTGCAAACTCCAACAACAGCCAATGCAAGCAAATAATTCTGAAGCTTAATACAGAAGGCAAAGCGCTTCAAAATGTTATAGAAGAACTTACACAGATAAGACGTCAAGCGATTTTGAATCGGTTTGAGCCGTTGACTTATCCTGTTATGGTTGAAATACCAAAGAATTTGAATAACCTTGAAATCTGCGCTTACGCTTCTACATTGATATGCAGGTATGCGAATATAATTATTCTCAACGATTTTGATCCGGCTTTATTGTCGACGCTGTTCACATTGAGACAGAATATTTATACAGACCCTCAGAAACCTTTGCAGGTTGAATCTAAGGTATATGAGTTTAATGAACCTGATGAAAATGCACTGGTGCTTTTGACGACTAATTTTGCACTGACTTATTTTGCCGTGGCGAATGAGCTTGAATCTATGCCGTACGGTGCATACTTAATAGTTACGCCATCTGACGGGATGAGTGTTTTGACTGCTTGGTCTGCTGATAAATTCAATGCTGAAATTGTCGCCAAGATGATGTCCAAACTCGATTTATCATCAAAAGTTAAAAAGCGCGAGATTATTATCCCCGGACTTCTTTCACACATGAAACAGGAACTTGAGCAGGCGCTGCCTGATTGGAAGATAGTTGTTGGGTCTGTTGAAGCTTATCAATTGCAGGAGTTTATAAAGAATAAATAATTTTGTGTGTTATAATCACTTGTATAAAAAGACTTAAGGACTAGATTATGACTGCCGTTGCTTCTGTACAGGTTAATACAGTAAATCCCCCGACAAGAAAAATGAACCCGAAAATAACCGCGTATAGCGCTTTAAAGGCTACGGGTATTGCTGCGGGAGTGGGAATTGTTGCTACTATGACTAGTGCATATACTGATAAAATGCGACTTTTTGGGGTGGAACACAAAAACTATGCCAAAGTCACAACAGTTCTAACAGCTGCACACGTAATTTTTGCTGGTGCTATGTATGCTATGCAAGACAAGAAAGAAAAATAGGTTGAAAACATGTTAAAAGTTATGCCATTTTCAAATAGATATACTAATCAAAATCCTTCTTTTCAAAAAGCCATAAAAGAAGATGGTTTCGTGGAGAACACAGTAGATGTATACAAAAAATACCGAGAAGTTGATAGTGGTTTGGCATCTACGTATCGTAATAATGTTAATGAATTATTAGGAGACGTAAACAATATCCCGAATTTAGATGTGTATTTTAAAAAGAACGGTGAAGTCACATGGACCTTGCCTGATGGTGAAGTACACACGCATGAATTGCCATCCAGTATTGTAAAAAATACTGATATGACTATTGACGTGACTATGTCTAAGATGTTTGTACATTCGGAAATAGGCACAATTAATCAAGATTTGAAAAAATCAGTTGAAAAAATTGAAGTACTAAAAAAAGGTATAGACACCAGAATAGACGCACAAGCATCTGAATTCAGAAGCGAGTTAGAAAATCATTTTGATTAATTCTAGTCTAAATAAAACGCAGTGATAATTTTGTGAGATTCTTTTGCGTATTCAATCGCTTTGTGGAGCGTGTTTGAAGTGTGCGAAAGGAAGCAAATCAACTGCTGGCAGTCATCAATAATTTCTCTATTACAGATGCGGCTGGCATCGGCAAGAGTCATCATCGCACGATCTGCGTGTTCAATGATGTTCGGAATACCGATAAGCTGGTCTTGAACATCAGACGGCTGTTGGCCGATAGTTTGCGGCAGGATAACTTTAAGATTGTCAGGGTTAGATTTCATAGCACCGCGAATAGCTGCTGCGTTGGTACCGCTCGAGCCTCCGCTTGTTATGACTGTGTTTCCCGCACCCACAAGAGCTGCTGCAATAGTTTCAATAAGCTGTTGGTGAGTGATAGGCAAATTTCGACTGCCGATTATAGCAATGCGCTTTGCTGACTGCTGAATGGTTGCCAATTCCATAGCTAGTTGATCTACTGTGTTTGCATCCTCTTCTGATATAGAATCAAGGTCACTTGTAGGGACCATAATGGTGGGTTGCATTTCTTTTTCGTCTGACATTTTGTTTCCCTGCTAATTTCGTCTGTGTATATTTATTTTACTTCAAATTTTACTTCATCTGTGTTTTGTTTATTATAATACTAATAGCAGAAATTGGCAAATTTATGGAGGAGTATTAGTACGTAATATGAGGTGAGTAGTATCTTACTGCCCCCTCTCCCCAACCCTCTCTCAATGGACGAGGGAGTAATTATAAAAATGCGGGTGATGTGCGAACTATAATTTTAAAATCATGACGGAAAATTTTTTGGAAAATTTGAATGAGAACCAAAAAGAGGCGGTTTTAGAGAAATACGGAAGTATTCTTGTTCTTGCCGGTGCAGGCAGCGGCAAGACAAAGGTGCTTACAAGCCGTATTGTTAACCTGATTAAATCAGGTGTCAGTCCCTACAAAATTCTCGCCGTGACGTTTACCAACAAAGCCGCAGCTGAAATGCGTGACCGTCTTGCAACTATGATTGATGAAGAGATAGTTAAAAAGATGTGGGTGGGCACATTCCACAGTATTTGCGGGCGTATTTTGAGGTTTGATATTGCGAATTACAAATCACCTTTCGTTAATGTCTGGTAAATAAATTACT
Source organism: Candidatus Gastranaerophilaceae bacterium (assembly GCA_031547505.1). Lineage (GTDB taxonomy): Bacteria > Cyanobacteriota > Vampirovibrionia > Gastranaerophilales > Gastranaerophilaceae > JAVBRY01. Next base: position 4,261 of record JAVBRY010000122.1, read on the forward strand.
TTATTTTTTATTAAAACGACTCGCTTGCAATCATTAAAAACGCTATAAAAAAGCTTAATATGGATGAAAAAGTCTACCAACCGAAACTTGTGAAAGCAGCTATAAGCAACGCGAAAGCGAAAATGCAGGATGCATATACTTTTTCTACACGCGCGAGAGACTATCGTACGCAGAAGATTTCCGAAATATATGAGATTTATGAGAAACAGTTGCAGGCAAATAACGCCATAGACTTTGATGATATGCTGCTTTTGACAGTGAACCTCTTGAACACAAACGAAGAAATTCGCCAAAAATATCACGACAGATTTACACACATACTTGTCGATGAGTTTCAGGATACTAACATAAGCCAATACAGCCTGATAAAAAATATTTTTGCTAACAACAAGGCTGAGTCAGAGTTGATTGACAGAAGCCTGTGTGTTGTGGGTGATGTCGACCAGTCGATATACAGCTGGCGCGGGGCGGATTATAAGATTATTCTTAATTTCCAGACTGATTTTAAAAATACAAAACTTATTAAATTGGAGCAAAATTACCGCTCAGTGGAGAATATTCTTGATGTTGCGAATGCAATCATAGTAAATAATACTGAAAGAATAAGCAAAAACCTTTTTTCTACTAAGGGTAAAGGCGATAAGATTGTTATTTATGAAGCTCATGACGAATCAAATGAGGCAAATTATATTGCCGGAAAGATTCTCGATTGTCCCGATAGAATGAGTGACATTGCGGTTTTGTACCGTACAAACTCACAATCACGTGCAATCGAAGAAGCTCTTATTACACAAGGAATCTCTTATAAGATGGTTGGCGGTTTGAAATTCTATGAGAGAAAAGAGATTAAGGATTTGGTTGCTTACCTAAGATTGGTATACAACCCAAATGATTCACAAAGTTTGAAGCGTATTATTAATGTACCAAAGCGTACTATCGGTGCTACAACTGTTCAAAAGATTCAAGAGATTGCAGATTCAATGGATTCTTCTATGTTTGAAGTGCTTTTGAATGTTGATGAATATGATGAGTTTTCGCCTAAGCTAAAGGCTAAATTGAAGGATTTTGTTGCACTTCATGCAAAATTTATGCAGAGTAAAACTGCATTGCCTTTGCCTGAGTTTATTGCATTTGTGATTGAAGAATCGGGTTATTTAAGAGAATTGCAGGAAGAAGATACTGAAGAATCACAAACCCGCGTTGAGAACTTGCAGGAGCTTGTTAATGTTGCAAGGGAATTTGAACCGACTGAAGAGAATAATGTTCTGGGCGAATTCCTGGCGCAGGTTGCTTTGGTTAGCGATCTGGATGAAACACAAGATGAAAATAATTCAGTCACCCTTATGACACTCCATGCGGCAAAGGGCTTGGAGTTTAAGAATATATTTCTTGCAGGGCTTGAGGAAGGCATATTCCCACACAGCCGTTCCTTGAACACAAATACGGAGATGGAAGAAGAGCGCAGACTGATGTATGTGGGTGTTACTCGTGCCGAAGAGAGACTTCATATAACCTATGCCAAAAGACGCCAAATGTGGGGTGAAACTAGATACTATAACCCGAGCAGATTTCTTTCAGAAATACCTGAAAATCTCACTGAAAAGAATGTTTCAAGCGATTCATATCAGAGCAAGGCTACGTTTCAGACAGCTGTTGAAAGAATTAAGACTGATAAGTCAGGGTATGTTCATTCTTCGACTTCGTTTGGGAAGAACTTTGTTGCACCGAATCAGAATTCGGGTACTAGCAGTATAAATAATGTGACCAGGCCTGCTACAAAAAAAGAAGCGTTTGTTGTCAAAAATGAACAAAATAGGGCCCAAAATAAAGCAAATGATGAGAAGCGCGTTCAGGATATTCTTGAAGATAATCCTATAAAAAGAATGCTTGAAGAAAAACGACAGAGAGAAGCACAAGGGGCTGTGGGAACACAAGAAGCTTCTGCACAATCTGCTGCTGACACATCTGCGTTTATTAAAGGAGACAGAGTTTTTCACAACAAGTTTGGTATTGGACATATTGAAGAAGTCAAAGAGATAGGCTCGTCTTCTATGTATGTGATAGATTTTGGCAAGCAAGGCAAGAAAGCTGTTGATGCTGCGTATTCTAATTTGAAAAAATTCTAAAATATTGTCATACCGCAGAGCAATACATTGCAAGTATTATTAATTTAATGCTGTGCGGTATCTTATTAGCTTAAATATTAGCAAATTCCCTCACTCCTTCCGTATGGTCTTCCCTAAGCACCATACCTTCATAAGATTATTTTATGTTTTGTTTTTTAAGATAGATTGTTGTGTTTGTTTTGGATGGAGCCCATTGCCTTCGGGTTGCAGATTGTTGCTGTGTGAGTTGGTTAGGGCTTATTCGGGTATGGTACTTAGGGAAGACCGGACTCCATACGTGCGTCCATTTGCTGCGTCCTTCGAACGTTGTGAGAAAATAAAAACATGTAACTGTTGCAAAGACACATGCTTCGCAATGACGCTAACTTTAAATTAATAAAACTCTATATTTCTAACTAAATTCAAAACGCTTGTGATAGAATTGTAGCAAATTAGGATTTAATGAAGGAGAACACTATGACCATGACACATGAATTGAAAATCTACACAGACAAAGATATCGACAAAAATTTTATTATGAATAAAAAAGTAGCTGTTATAGGCTACGGTTCACAAGGATACGGCCAGTCTACGAACCTTAAAGACAGCGGAGTTAATGTTGTAATAGGTGCAAGACCCGATGGTGCTTCTGCTAAAAAAGCGCAGGCTGAAGGCTTGAATGTTATGAGTATCGAAGAGGCAGTTCAGTGGGCTGATGTTATCCAAATCCTTATCCCTGACGAAGTTCAAGGTAAAGTTTACGAAGAAAGTATTAAACCGAATCTGAGTGCAGGAAAATATTTGATGTTCGCTCACGGATTCAATATTCACTACAAAAAAATCGTTGCACCTCAAGATGTAAACGTATTTATGGTTGCACCAAAAGGACCGGGACACACTGTAAGAAGTGAATACAAACTAGGCAAAGGTGTTCCTTGTCTTATCGCAATCCACCAAAACCCATCAGGCGATGCTAAAGAAGTTGCTCTTGCGTATGCTTCTGCTATTGGCGGCGGACGTTCAGGCGTTTATGAAACATCATTTAAAGAAGAAACAGAAACTGATTTGTTCGGTGAGCAGACTGTTCTTTGCGGCGGTATTACAGCTTTGATTAAAGCAGGTTTTGAAACTCTTGTTGAAGCCGGATACTCTCCTTATATGGCATACTTTGAATGCTTGCACGAAACAAAGTTGATTGTTGACTTGATTTATCAAGGTGGAATTTCTGATATGAGATATTCTATTTCTAACACTGCTGAGTGGGGCGATATGACTATCGGACCAAGAATTATTACTCCTGCTGTAAAAGCTGAAATGAAGAAAGTTCTTACTGAAATCCAAGACGGAACATTCGCTGACCAGTGGCTTGCTGAGTACAATTCCGGTATGCAGAAATTCAAACAGCTTGAAAAAGCAGGTGAAGAGCACGAAATCGAAAGAGTCGGAAAAGAACTCCGCTCTATGTTTAGTTGGAATAATGCAGACAACAGAATCATCAACAGAGACAAAAATTAACGATTCAAAGCGTTATATCGAGATATATGACACCACACTTCGTGATGGTGCGCAAACTGAGGGTGTGAATTTTTCTTATACCGATAAGGTAAAGATTATGAAACTGCTCGACAGTCTTAATGTGGATTTTATTGAGGCCGGCTGGCCCGGTGCTAACCCGACGGATGCAGAACTTTTTAAAAACCTGCCGCAACTTAATCACTCGAAAATTACCGCTTTTGGCTGTACAAGAAAACCTAACGTAAAACCCGAAGAAGATAAAGTTTTGAAGATGCTTTTAGAGGCTAATACAGACATTATCACTATTTTCGGTAAAACCTGGGATTTTCATGTGATAGAAGCTTTAGGGACTACACTTGAAGAAAATCTAAATATGATTTCTGACAGCGTTTCATACTTAAAATCTCAAGGCAGACGAGTATTTTTTGATGCGGAACATTTCTTTGACGGCTATAAAAGAAACCCTGAATATGCGATAAAGGCTCTCCAAGCTGCACACAATGCAGGAGCAGAGAGATTGATTCTTTGTGACACAAACGGCGGCACGATAAACAACGTCATCTACAAAGCTACCTGCGATGTTATAAAAGCCATCCCTGAAGCCAAAATAGGAATCCATGCACACAATGACTGTGATATGGCAGTAGCAAACTCTGTTGCAGCAGTGGACGCAGGAGCTATTCAAGTGCAAGGAACTATAAACGGCTACGGTGAAAGATGCGGAAATGCGAATCTTTGTTCTATAGTGCCGAATCTGCAAATCAAAAAAGATTACAAAGTGATTGGTGAAAATATAAATAAATTGGTATATGTAGCGAATTCAGTGGCTGAGATTGCTAATGTGGCAGCTAATCCTAATGCTCCTTATGTTGGCGGAAGTGCGTTTGCTCACAAAGCAGGTGTGCATGCCAGCGGTGTTGCGAAAAATTCAGAAACGTATGAGCATATTTCGCCGGAGCTTATCGGCAATTCAAGAAAAATACTTATCAGTGATCAGGCAGGAACTGCTTCTATAAAAGAAAAAGTTGAACACTTGAGACTGATAAAAAATATCAATGACTCAGATATTCCAAAAATCATTGAACGCATCAAAAAACTCGAATGGAAAGGGTTTGCATTTGAGGGTGCTGAGGCTTCATTTGAGCTTCTTGTAATGGAAATATTGGGGCTCAAGAAAGAGTTCTTCAATCTGCTTGGATACAGAATCATAGGCGACACATTCGCCGGTGACTGTGAAATCAATACAGAAGCATCTGTTAAGCTCAAAATTGGTGAAGAGACTATTCACACAGTTGCTGAAGGGGATGGTCCGGTTAATGCGTTAGACCAGGCGTTTAGAAAAGCATTGAGAGATGTTTATCCACAGGTTGATAAATATAAGCTCAATGACTTCAAAGTCCGTATTTTAGACAGCAATGAAGGTACGGCTGCGACTGTTCGTGTAAACATTGAAACTACAGACGGTTTTAACACCTGGGATACGGTCGGTGTGAGCCAAAATATCATTGAAGCGTCTTATATGGCTATTATTGACAGCATTATTTACGGTTTGGTTTTACATCAAGATAAATAAGCTATGTAAACTTTTGTTGCTGTTTTTCACCTTTTTTAGCAATAATATTTCTTGAGGAATATTAAATTAGTAGTGAAACATTAAAAATAGTAATGAGGAAGATATGAAAGTAACTAACGCGCCATATATTAATCGTATTGCCAAAATAATGGGAGTCGAGCCCGAAAATGTAAAGCTAATGCAGCCTGATACACTTGCACTTAGCGAGAAAGCCCGTATTCAAAAAGGGGCTGAAGCAATAAGAAATGTTAGTGAAAAAAATGTTGGAGATATAAGAAAAATTTTGTGGTCATTTGGCGGATATGATGAACAAATGAAAGTTTTATCAGCTACAGATGCCAACGGTAATTTAATTGCTGCTGCGCCGCCAGCAGGTAAAGCCGGTACAGTTATAAATCCTAATATGCCAAAAGCAAAAGAAATAAATGCAATTTTAGGAGATATAGCCAATAACTCAAATAATAAACAACAAGTATTTGAAACACTTCACGCATACACTTATGCTGAAACCAAAGAGGGTAAATCTTTTCTAAATAATATTTTGATGAAAAAACACAACAATTTAATTAATGAACTTCGTCCCCAAAAATATGTGGAATTGATAGACGGAGTACCAGTCGTCAGTGAATCACTGCCGGATAAGCATATTAGATCATATAGAGATGATTTAATATCTAAAGCAATTAAAAAAGAACAGGAACTTGGTATTTCTGCTGAAAATAGAATACGTAATATCAGCCAAAAGGCTAAATTAAGCCTGGAAACAAGTTTTGCTCCGAAAACCATTGCAGTGCCTGAAGTGCCAAAAGCACAGATTGTTGAAAAAAAATTGAATCTTATGAGTGAGGTTGAGAAAAAAATTGAAGTTCTCAGGAATAAATACTACCCGCGTGCAATAAATGGAATGATAAGAAGTGCCGCTGAACAAGATAAACGCTATGAAGGCTTTATGGACCTTGCTACAGCACTTAAGAAGTCAGAGCCTGTAGATAGATTTTCGCCTCAGTCCGATACTATAAAAGCTGAATTAAAAATTGCACAAGATCACTTAAAGCCTCAACAATTCTTTAATGTTTTAGAGGGATTTGCTGATGTTAAAACAGTAGATGGTGGTACTTTCTTTGATTCTCAACTTTCAGACTTATATCGTAGTACTCTGAAAGAAGTTAAGCTGATTGAACATCAACGAGTAACTATGTTGGAAAAAATAGATGACATAAATTTAAATGCAGTTGATAAAATTAATGACATTAGAGATAAAAGAGATGCAACAAAATCCAAAATAGTACATCGTACCAATAAAAAACTTGCTAAAGCGCATAAAAAAGCAGCAAAACAACGTGCAAAGGTTAACAAATTCATAAACAACAAGTTTAACAAGCTTGAAAACTCTAAGAAAATGCAGGTTACACAGGAAAACAAACTTGAAATTATAAATATCAAAAATGAAAGATTAGAAGCCATACAAACAAATCTGGAAGCCAGATTAAGTGAACTACAGGAAAAAATCAGACCTAAAGAAGATGCTCTAAAGCCAAATATATTGCAAAGAACCTTCACTCGTAAAAAAATTACTGAGAGGCTGGATGAAGTAAATCTGGCAGCTAAAAAGAAAATTACCGAAATAAGCAATAAAGCTAGAATACAGACAGAACTTTTAAAAGAGATGGCTGAAACATCTGTGACTAAAGCTCGTTTGAGAAAGTTTTTGTCAACTTTATACAAAAAAATTGCTGCTTAAGAAATAAT
>JAVBRY010000121.1:0-3850 GCA_031547505.1 Candidatus Gastranaerophilaceae bacterium
ATAAAAATAATCGTTCTTTTTTTTCATATCAAAGGCATACAGCTTTGACAGATTTTTATCTCTTTTTAGGATAGACAAAATCGCAACAGATGTCATAAAATCCACCCGGGCATCAGGGTCTTTTGCTTTTATTGCCTTTTGAATTATTGAAGAATGGACAACATCACCTATCGCGCCAAACCTTATTATCAATATCTTTTTCGGCTTTTTATCAGGCATGATTTATTCTTCCCAGTATTTGCTAATCCACTTTGTAGGTTTAACATATCTGAGTCCCATTTTGCCCCAATAGCCTTTTAGGGCTTGAGACGGAGTCGGACGTCCATGGAAAATAATAATTTTTGCGTTTTCAGGGCATTTCGGCTCAAATAAGAAATTCAACGGGAATTTTCTCAAACATCCTCGTTTAAAACTCACACACCACTCTGACGGCCAATATTTCAAAATACCTTTTTCATGCACCGCATAAGAAAGATACGCCTGCTCGTTTCTGTGACGCTCTCTGACTGCTTCGCCGTTTTCGACAAAGTTTGTTAATATATCAGGGTATTTTCCGATATCAAATCTAAAAACAGACGAGTTTCCAATAATATCGTTAGGGAAATCCCAGTCTTTTATAATTACAAATTCGCCTTCTGTTTCAAAAAACGAATCAATGTTTCCTGTAATCACAACATCCAGGTCGATAAAAAGCGCTTGTCCCTCTAAGTCAGCAAGCTTTTCTTGAAACACTGTAAGTTTTCTCCAGCCTCTCTCCGGGAGCTCTTTACCCAAAGACATTTCAGGCAGCGGGCGGACTTCAATCCCTTCTGCAAGACCTTCTGCATTCTCCGTGAAACACACGAATCTGTGAGGAACGGTCAGGTTTTTTTCAACCATAGAATAGAGCCTGTTTACATATTCAGGTCCGAATTTGTCTCCCCATTTCATACAGATAATATTTTTCATAGCGTACTCCCTAATTCCTGACTCTACCTTAATTATAGCTTAGATTAAATGATTATAAGCCATACATGACACTTTGGCAAACGACACTTGAAAATTAAAATTGAAGTAAGGGTATTGACAAAAAGTTAGCCTTGCCTTACATTGTAATAATGTTAGTCAAAACTAACATGCCAAAAAAGGATAGACATGAAAATTACCGCTATAAATAAAACACAACAACAACAGAAAGTATTTTATAAGCCTATGATGAATTCTTCAGTGATTAATTTTAAAGCAAACCCGGCATTAATACAGCCGGAACCTGAAGAATTGAGTGTGTTCTCTCATCACATATATTCACTAAATAAGGGGATTCGCCCTTTGATTTTGATGACAGAGAAATCTAAAAAGAGAAAAGTGATTGAAGAAAGGCTTGAGCGTAAAAATATTCCGTACCTTATACATGAGGTCACCAAAGATAAGATAAATGTTTATATGGGAGATCAAGCGTGTATTGATGTCGTTTCAACGTTTGACCCTAATTTGACAAAATTGACTCCTGAGCAAGACTTTATGCTCGGGACACTGTTAGGCTATGACAAGCTTCAAGAGTGCCAGCGGTACAAGAAGCATATGTCAAAAATTGAAAGTTAACTAGTTAATATACTTATTTTTTACCATAATTTACCTTTAGGTTGGACTGTAATAGGCTATGTTACGGTCCTTTTCTTATGCGTGAGCCGTGCGACCGGGTCGGCGCCGCTGTGAAGGTCCGAAGGTCGGGCTTTGCCCGCCGAGAAGGCCGTAACCGTTCGATGGCTACGTAGGAGCGAGGTATAACCGAGCACCACAGGAGCCTGATACAAAAATCACCCAACACTTCGCCCCCATGCCTAGCCCGATTGTCGTTGAAAAAGGGAAAAATAAACTTTATATTAAGAATAATCAAGATGATTCGACAATTTTTTAAAGGAATACACTAAGATGCGTTTTTCAAGGACTATTTTGCTATCTGCAGCTTTACTTACCGGTGCTCTTGCGATAGGAGCGGCATATTATTATAAAAAGAACCAAAGATTTAACAAGGGGAAAAAGACAAAAAAGATTTATCTTGCGGGGGGATGTTTCTGGGGTATAGAAGCTTATTTTTCAAAGCTTCCGGGGATTGTAAGAACACTTGTCGGGTACGCAAACGGACACACTGTCCATCCAACGTACCCTAAGGTTCTTAAAGGAGATACCGGCCATGCCGAGACCGTTATGATTGAATATGATCCGCACAAGATTACACTTGCGGAAATACTTGATCATTTCTTCAGCGTCATAAACCCGACGACCATTGACAGACAGGGGAATGATGTCGGCAATCAGTACCGCACGGGTGTTTATTATGTAAACCTTGCCGATAAAAATATTGTCGACAGAGTCATAGAGGGTGAATCTATGAAGTATTCACTTCCGATTGTGACAGAGATTGAGCCTTTGAATAATTTTTATAGAGCCGAAAGATATCACCAAAAATATTTGGATAAAAATCCGGATGGCTACTGTCATATAGATATTACCCCTGTTGAAAAATATATAAAATACACACGACCGTCTGATGATGAGTTGAGAAAAATGCTCAGTGACCTACAGTATAAAGTCACGCAGCACAGCGCTACAGAATCACCCTTCAGCAGCTACTATGAAGAAAATATTGATGAGGGGATATATGTGGATGTTGTGACAGGCGAACCGTTGTTTTCTTCAAAGGATAAATATAACTCCGGCACAGGCTGGCCTTCGTTCACAAAACCCATAACAAAAAGCGCAGTCAAAGAAAAAGTCGATGGCTCAAACGGAATGTTTCGAACTGAAGTTAGAAGCAGCGTCGGAGATTCACACCTCGGGCATGTTTTTGATGACGGACCTGAGAACCGAGGCGGCTTGAGATACTGTATAAACGGCGCCTCTTTGCAGTTTATCCCTGCCGGTGAGCTGACCTATTCGGGGTACAAAGAATACAATTCGATGTTTAATTAATTTCTTGTCATATCCTCTTTTTTGGACTATATTTGCAATATAGTAATCCTATTTTGAACGAGAGGTCTTAGTGTCAGGAAATATCAAAGGCATAGTGCTTGCAGGCGGTGCAGGGACAAGGTTGTATCCTAGTACTATGGCTGTGTCCAAACAGCTCTTGCCTGTGTATGACAAACCGATGATTTATCATCCGATTTCGGTTTTGATGCTTGCAGGAATTAGGGATATTCTTATTATTTCTACTCCCGAAGATTTGCCGAATTTTAAAAAGCTACTTAAAGACGGTTCTCAGTTCGGTGTAAAATTCAGCTATAAAGAGCAGCCGTCCCCTGACGGGCTGGCCCAGGCATTCATCTTGGGCGAAGAGTTTATTGGTGATGACAACGCAGCTTTGATTCTTGGGGACAACATCTTCTACGGAGGCGGGTTCTCTTCAGTTTTGAAACAATGTGCACAGAAAAAATCAGGTGCGACGATTTTTGCGTATCAGGTGAAAGACCCTGAAAGGTTTGGTGTGGTTGAATTTGATGGGGGGCAAAAAGCACTTTCAATCGAAGAAAAACCTAAAAACCCAAAATCAAACTTTGCCGTCACGGGCTTGTATTTCTACGATAATAAAGTCGTTGAATACGCAAAAAACCTCAAGCCATCTGCAAGAGGCGAGTTAGAAATCACGGATTTGAACAGGATATATTTGGAAAAAGGTGAACTTGATGTCGAACTTTTAGGGCGCGGTTTTGCGTGGCTTGATACAGGAACACACCAGTCTTTGCTTCAGGCATCGCAGTTTGTTCAAACAGTCGAAGAGAATCAGGGTATAAAAATCGCCTGCCTTGAAGAGGTTGCCTATAGAATGGGATTCTTGTCCAAGGAAGAATTGAGAAATGTTTGCGAACAA
>JAVBRY010000165.1:0-14250 GCA_031547505.1 Candidatus Gastranaerophilaceae bacterium
ATATCCACCCTTCAAAAAAATTTCTATGATTTGAATAACCTGTTTGAGCTTAGTATTATAGCGACTCAGGCAGATTCGCTTGAGGATTTAATCGACAAGGTCACTGATTTTCTCGTCCAAACATTGAGCATCAACAATGTCAGGTTCTTCATTAACCAGAACAATGTCTACTACATGGTTACAAATCCCCACATTCAAACCCGTGAAAATTTCCAGTTTGAAAACGATGACGAGGGGTTTTGGGAAGTTCTCAACCGCAACGATTTTATTAAAGTAACAACAGATATCGGCCAGCCGATTTATAAATCTTTCTGGGAAAAATACAATCTTCACAACCTGGGCAGTTCTTATTTTAAACTCTTCCAAAAGGACAATATTCCTTATTTTATCTGCTCAATAGGTTCAAAAAACAACAAACAACCGTTCGATGCTGAAGAAGTAAAATACCTCGACAAGGTTTTCACCTATATCGAACCGATTTTAATCAAGTACATCAAGCGTCGTGATCAGGAAAACGATCTTAAAAAGCTTCAAAAATCCCTGCACAATATTTCTATACTTTACAATATTTCGCAGGCAGTGAACTTCATTGACGATTTGAAAAGGCTTTTGCGTGTAATTTTAAGCAAAGCGCTAGACACAGTTGAAGCCGAAAAAGGCTCTTTGATGCTGTATAGCTTTACGGAAAACGTTTTACAGACGAAGGTTGTTTACGGCTTGGCAGACAAAAACCTTGAAACCGAAATCAACAACGGGCTTGTTGAGTGTAACAAAATCAAAGTAGGCGAAGGTATTGCGGGAACAGTTTTTGTTGAGAAAAAATCCATAATCTCTAACCTCGGTAAAAACGACCCTCGATTCTTGAACGTCGGGGACGATTTGAATGTTGCATCACTCCTTTGCGTACCTTTGATTTCTAAGGGCGAGCCCATCGGAGTTATCAATATCACAAACAAAAAATACGGAAAACTCTTCAACAAATCGGATTTGGAGTTTATTGAAGCACTCGCAAACCAGGCAGCTATTGCCATCGATAACGCAAAATTATACGAACTTGCGACAAAAGACGGTTTGACAAAATTATACATCTACAGACATTTCTACACGCTGCTTGAAACAGAGCTCAAGCGTTCAGCTCGTTACAACCACGAAATGACTCTTCTTATGATGGATATTGATAACTTCAAACCAATCAACGATACCTACGGTCACCCTGTAGGCGACCAGGTTTTAAGAGAAATCGCAAACTGCATTTCTCAAACAGTCAGAAAAATCGACGTGGCTTCGCGATACGGTGGTGAAGAGTTTACGGTAATCCTTCCTGAAACAAGTTCAAAAGATGCGAGAATTATCGCAGAACGTTTAAGAAAAAATATCAGCGACATAAAAGTCAAAACTAAAGAAGGCATAGAAATCAGCCCGACAATAAGTATCGGTATGTCTGAATATCCTTCCTGTGCACTTGATGAACAGACTCTGATTGAATTGGCAGATGTGGCACTATACAATGCAAAAAATAACGGCAAAAACTGTATCTGCGAATACAGCCCTAACGGATGCACATTGCTTCAAATCGATGATGCTGAGCCTGCTCAGGCCGAAGGAAATTAGTTTTTAAATTTAAATATCTCTGTCTTTATATCTTCAATGTAATCCGTAAAGGATGTTTTTTTAGCATTGGTAGAGAATGTTTTTTCTATAGTTGTTGATACTGTTGTCGGAGAATTTTCTGATGAATCCCATTTATCAAATTCCCTGCGGGTCTTAAATTTATCATTGGTATCTTTAACCAGCGCCTTCAGCTCAATTTCATTTCCATCTTCGTTTTCAGAAACTTTGATAAAAACATCTTTGTACAAACCATCTGACATCTGAGACAACTCGCCCAAATGATTCATCAAGTATGCCTGAGGGAAAGTATACTCCCCCAATTTTGAGAAAAGGTCTTGGTTATTAAATACAAGACCAAAACTCTGGTGCTGAACATTTCCGGATATTTTTCCAGTGATTTGCATATATTCCCATTCCAAATCTAGTTATTGTATTATACAACCCTGAAAGTGAAATATAACAAGAAAAATTAAGATCTGTCACTAATTTTTACATGTTGTTTAATATTTAAGTCATACCGCTGCGCCACGCCGTGAAATATGCAATATATAAATCTGAGCGGTATCTAAAAGCATTCAGACCCCGCTCAAACATAAATATTATAACAATACTCAATCATACAGCGGGGTGACCGTTCAGTACTATATAACAATAGGTTTACCCCCCACCCGTAAACGAAACAACTTCAATAGAATCGCCCTCATTCAACAATTCAGATGCATAATTCTCTTTATAAATAATATTTTTATTTTTTTCAATTACAAACAGCTGCGGCAATGAATCAATTTGACTCACCAAATCCGCAACTGTTTTGCAATTATTAAATTCTTTTTCTTCGCCGTTAAAGATAACTTTCATTATTTTTGCGCTTTTACGATTTATTCTTCATCAACTTGAGCAAGCCCTGCTCTTTTGAATACATCATTTCTTCTTTGATTTTCAACTTACCGTCAGCATCTTCACCCACAATGAAGTATGCAGGCAAAGCATCTCCGCCTGTTGAAGGTTTTCTTGAGCAGGAAATTTTGAAATCGTTGCCCGACTGTGTGACTTTTCTGTCCACATAATAGTTTTTATATTTTTTCATCTTAGCCAAATTAGCACCAAGACGCATCTGGTTCGCATACTCTTTCATATTGGCTGAAACCACCTGCGTACCGCCTTTAGGGAGCACAACCGTTCTGATGATTTTTGCATCCTTGGTGTAATATGAAACAATCTCTTCGCTGTATGCGTTAGCCGCATCAACGTATTTTGAAAAATATGAAAGTGCCTGATCAGCCGTAACCGCTGCATTTGCACTCAAACCTATCACCAAAACACATAGTGTTAACAATAACTTCTTCATCTGTTTCTCCTTTTAACCTTCTTAATTATGGGTGACACGAAGGATTTGTATATTACACTCCTGACTCCATACCACAGGCTATACGCCCCGGACGAAAATCATATCTGAATATCTCTCTTCACTATTATATTAAAAAAATAGCACATTTGAAACTTTCCTTCCAAACTATATAACGATTTGTTTTGGAAAATGTTCATTTCCTCTGGCTCGCCGCCCCGGGCATTTTATAAAGAGGTCTGCAAAGAATAGATTTTTACGGGGTCTCATAAAATAAATCATTATATTTGCCGCAACTCACTATTTACTTACTAATGCTACACTCAAAGCTTTAAACAATTCCGTGAGGCCATTTTGCGGCGCCAACCCGGTTGCTACGGCTCCAAATTTGACATTGGGCGCCTTGAAAAGAAGGCTGTCTTACTCGCTCACATTAAACGAGCCTACACTTGCCCACCTACGTGGGCGCGTTCCGCTCTCTGCTCGCTCGCGCAAAAAAAAAGCTTAATCAAAAAGATCAAGCTTTTGGAATGAAATTGCTTTCAATTCCTCGTCATGTGTGTGAAGTGTGTGAAAGTAAATGTGTAGTGTAAGAAGAAGTAAGTAAGTAAGTGGTAAGTAAAGTTTTTGTATGTCTCTCTAATTTTCTAATATGTGTGGTTTAACCGATTTTGGTTTTTGTATTTCTCTCGTACTTATATAAACACTTTTTTATATAAAAAATTGCTATTTTTTATGCACAATATATATCATTTCGTTACATATTGTTACAAAATAGCTGGAAAGTATTGATACAGGGGGAAGTTAAATTTATTATGCTTCGAGAATTTCGAGGGTTTTTCTCAAAACTCCGTTCGCTTCGCCCAACAATTCATCGGCTCTCGGGATAGAGATACCGTGTTTTATATTCAAAATAGCCGCTTTGACGTTGTAGCCATTTGATTCCAAAACTTTTAAAGCCTTTTCTTCTTCACTGTCGGCAATTTCAGAAACGATTGATACGGCACGTTTTTTAAGCTTCGTGTTTGTCGGCTTTACATCTATCATAAGGTTTTCGTATGTTTTACCAATTTTCACCATAGATGCAGTGGACAGCATATTCAAAATCATTTTTTGAGCTGTACCGGCCTTCATCCTCGTAGAGCCTGATACAACCTCTGCTCCCGTTTCCGCACAAATGAAACAATCCGCAAATTTCTTCATTTTTGCGTCAGGATTAGATGTGACCGCAATGGTCTTGCACCCGTTAGCTTTACCTAATTCAAGAATTTTTACCACGTATTTTGCATTACCTGAAGCTGAAATTGAAACTATAGTGTCGTTCGCATTAATTTTCAAACTGTAAAAATCATCTATAGCAAGCTCTAGAGAATCTTCGGCGCCTTCTACGGCAAATCTAATCGCCATTTCACCGCCTGCAATTATTCCCTGAACCATTTCAGGTTTTGTGCTAAAAGTCGGAGGACACTCTGAAGCATCCAAAATTCCTAACCGTCCGCTTGTTCCTGCTCCGAAATAAAATAATCTGCCGCCTTTTAAGAAATTCTCACTTATCATATCCACAGCCCGAGCTATATCTCTCAAGCAATCTCTCACTGCACAAGCAATTTTCATATCTTCGTTATTAATAAGGGTAACAACATCTAATGTGCTTAGAATATCAATGTTTCTGGTGTTTTCGTTTATATTTTCAGTTGGTACAATCATAGGGGACCTTCCTTTTCTCGGGTCTCTGCCCGAACATGTCCTGCCGTCATTTCCGTCCATATTTATTATACTATCCCGGACAGAAACCGCATATCTATTAAGTCCGGGCATCTCTCTTACAAAACCTGATGCAGTCAGCTTTTGTTTGGCAGAGCAGGTAAAATTCTACATGTGGTACAAAATAATTTTAGTACGCTATCTCACCCATTACAACTTCTTTTTTTGCACCTGTGCACTTGGGGAGGTTGTTCGGAATCTTCATTGCGCTGCAATAACCCAGAAACGCAAAGGCTAAAGCCTCTTTGTATTTGTCGTCTATACCAAAATCGGCATGCGACTTTATCGAAATATCAGGCAGATAATTCTTCAGGTTGTTAATTAATGCCTGATTACATGTCCCCCCTCCGCCGAGGACAATCTCTTGTATAGGTGTTTTTGAGAAAACAAAATTTTTATATGCATCCGCAATGGTTCTCGCTGTTAACGCTGTTATCGTGGAAATAATATTATATGGATTTTTTGGTGATGACGCAAGTACCTTTTCAATATAATTTTCACTAAACAGCTCTCGACCCGTAGTTTTAGGCGGTTTGAGTTTGTAATATTCTTCATCTAAAAGAATATTTAACCAATTTTCATCAACTTCTCCCTGCAAAGCCAGCTTACCGCCCTCATCATATGGCATGTTAAAAAACTTTTTCGCACAATAATCAATCAGCATATTCCCCGGTCCCGTGTCAAAAGCAAAAGTATCCACATCAGGCGAAAGAACAGTTACATTCGCAATTCCGCCTATATTTTGGATTGCGCGGGGAATTTCTCTTTTAAAAATCTTTTCATCTGCAAAAGGCACCAAAGGAGCGCCCTGACCGCCTGCAGCAATATCACGCGTTCTAAAATTTCCTATTGTTGAAATACCTGTTTCTTCTGCAACGACTGACAAACATCCAATCTGCAAAGTACTTTTTGTTGAAATACCGCCTGTTTCAATTGTTTCAGGTATATGAAAGACAGTTTGTCCGTGTGTTGCGATGCAGTCTATATCATCTTTTGGATAATTTGCCTTTTCCACAAGTTCATTAGCACATTTTGCAAACAGCTTCCCGACAACAAAATCCATGTTGCAGATATCTGACGTATTGCCCTTGTTATTAGCAATACGGAGCAGTTTTTCGACCACCTTATCAGGATAGCTTGTCGAATGAGTTTCTAAAATTTCAAAATCAAAATTCCCGCTGTCCTCATCAATTTTGGCCAAACAGGCGTCAATCCCGTCCATTGACGTGCCCGACATCATTCCGATTATAGTCAGTTCATTTCTCATTTGTCCATTATATTGTATAATTGGGAATATGAAAACCGGAGAAAAGATTGGAGTATTTATGCAGAATTTAAATAAAGGGGGAGTCAAAACAATAATCCTTGCCGCAGGCAAAGGCACGAGGATGAAATCTGAAACACCTAAGGTTTTGCATAAAATTTTTAATAAGGAGATTCTCGGATACGTTCTTGATGAAGCAAACAAAACGGGTGAAGTTGAACAAAATTTTGTCATAGTAGGTCATCAGGCGGATTTGGTTGAGTCTTATGTAAAAAACAACTACAACAACGCAAAGTGTCTTTTACAATCGCCGCAGCTTGGCACAGGGCATGCCGCCTCCATGGCATGTGAGGATTTAAAAGGGTTTGAGGGTGAAGTTTTGATTCTTAATGGTGATATACCCCTATTGACTGCAGAAACCCTGAAAGATTTTATTGAAACACACAGAAAAAATAATGCATCATTGACTGTTATGTCTGCAATTTTCGACAACCCCACAAGCTACGGACGCATTATAAGAGACGCAAACTGCAATGTTCAAGCTATCGTTGAAGAAAAAGATACAACACTTGAACAAAAAACCGTCAAAGAAATCAACACAGGAGTGTATCTGTTGAATTGGAAAGAGGTTGAACCTGCTTTCTACTGTCTTGATTCAGACAACGCACAGTGTGAATACTACCTGACAGATATCGTGAAATGGGCAGTTAAACAAAAATATAAGACCTGCGCATACGTTTTAAAAGATAACGACGAATCGCTCGGCATAAACTCCAAAACGCATTTGGCAGAAGCTTTCAAGGTTATTAAAAACAGAGTTTTAAACAAACTGATGGACGATGGCATAACAATCGTTGACCCCGACACGACTTATATTTCACCTGAAACAACTGTCGGGGCTGAAACAGAAATCTATCCTTGCACATATATTGAAGGCAAAAATGCAATCGGAAAAAGCTGCAAAATCGGACCGTTCGCCAGATTAAGAGGAAATACTGAAATAGGTAACAACGTCAAAATCGGAAATTATGTTGAAATCAAAAACACAAAAATTCAAGACAACACAAACGTTTCACACCTCAGCTACATCGGCGACAGCGAACTCGGCAGCAACGTAAACATTGGCGCAGGCACAATCACCGCAAACTACAACCACATCACAAAAGAAAAATCAAAAACTATCATAAAAGACGGGGCAAGCACCGGCTCAAATTCAGTAATCGTCGCACCCGTCACCATGGGTGAAAACTCATCAATCGGCGCAGCTTCAGTTGTTTCAAAAGATGTTATTGCTAACGCCCTCGCTCTCACCCGCGCACCGTTGAGAATTTTGGAAAATTGGTTTAAGAAGTAGTTGATGTTGGGTTAGCGGCGCCGACCCGGTCGCACCCAACCTACAGATTACAAGCTACTCGTCATTGCGCTTGCTCGTGAAACGGGGCTTTAGCCCGCGGCAATCCAGACAAACACTTTCATTTAGGTTTGAAGACTACAATATTAAATTTAAGTATCTGACTGGATTGCCACACTCCCGTTGGTCGCTCGCAATGACATGTAAAATTATCTAAAACAAAAAAGCCTTGAATAAACTTCAAGGCTTTTTAAATTTATTTATCGTTATCCGATTACGCAGATGCGCCGCCAAGCGGAGGCTATGCTGACGCTCCGGATTTTGCTACGATTTCAGTTTCGATATTCGTAGGAACCTGCTCGTATTTGCTGAATTCCATCGTGAATGTACCGCGTCCTTGCGTTTTTGAACGGATGTCTGTAGCATATCCGAACATTTCAGCAAGAGGAACAGTCGCTCTAATTAACTGGATTCCTGTACCTTCGATGATTTCCATACCTTCAACACGTCCGCGTCTTGAAGAAATATCACCGATAACATCGCCTGTATTTTCTTCAGGTACTTCAATCTCAACTTTCATCATAGGCTCAAGGATACAAGGTCTAGCCTTTCTAACACCCTCTTTCATCGCCATAGAACCGGCAATTTTAAACGCCATCTCAGAAGAGTCGACATCGTGGTAAGTACCATCGTACAATGTAACTTTAACGTCAATCATCGGGAAGCCTGCCAAGACACCGCCCTCAAGTGCTTCTTCCATACCTTTTCTTGCAGGTTCGATGTATTCCTTAGGAATAGCACCACCGACGATTTTATTTTCGAATACGAATCCTGCATTTTCTTCAGCAGGTTCGATTTTAACTTTAACGTGACCGTACTGACCGCGTCCGCCTGACTGTCTGATGAACTTAGAATCTTGATCTGCAGTTCCTCTGATAGTTTCACGGTAAGCAACCTGTGGTTTACCTACGTTAGCGTCTACTTTAAATTCTCTCAACAAACGGTCAACGATGATTTCAAGGTGAAGTTCACCCATACCTGAGATGATTGTCTGTCCTGTTTCAGGGTCAGATTTAACTTGGAATGACGGATCTTCTTCAGCAAGCTTCTGAAGTGCGATACCCATTTTATCCTGGTCAGCTTTTGTTTTTGGTTCAATAGCAACCGAGATAACCGGTGTCGGGAACGTCATTTTTTCTAATATGATAGGATTTTTCTCATCACATAAAGAATCACCCGTTGTAGTATCTTTCAAACCAACAGCCGCACAGATGTCGCCTGCATATACTTCGTTGATTTCGTTTCTTTGATCAGCGTACATTTGTACAAGTCTTGAGATACGTTCTTTTTTGCCGTTGGTAGCGTTAAGAACATAAGAACCTGCTGAAAGCTTACCTGAATAAACACGTAAGAATGTTAAACGACCAACATAAGGGTCTGTCATAACTTTAAATGACAATGCCGCAAACGGTTCGCTTTCATCTGAATGTCTTTCAGCTTTTGTTCCGTCTTCAAGTTCACCCTGGATAGCTTTTACGTCTAACGGTGAAGGAAGATAGAACATTACGTTATCTAAAAGAAGCTGTACACCTTTGTTCTTGAATGCAGTACCGCAGCATACAGGAACGATTTTGTTTGTGCAAACAGCTTTTCTCAAGCCTGCTTTTAATTCAGCAACAGAAGCCTCTTCGCCTTCCAAGAATTTCATCATCAATTCATCATCAAATTCTGAAATAGCTTCAACCAAAGCCGCTCTGTATTCTTCAGCTTTTGCTTTCATATCTTCAGGAATATCTTCAACCTTAATATCTGTACCCAAATCGTTAGTATACATATGGGCTTTCATTTCCATAAGGTCGATGATACCCTTCATCTGGTCTTCTGCACCAATAGGTAATTGGATAGGGTGAGCATTTCCGCCCAATCTGTTTCTTACCTGGTCAACTACACGGTAGAAGTTAGCGCCTGTTCTGTCCATTTTGTTTACGAATACCATTCTCGGTACTTCGTATCTGTTAGCCTGTCTCCAAACTGTTTCAGATTGTGACTGAACGCCGCCTACCGCGCAAAATACTGATACAACACCATCCAATACACGTAATGAACGCTCTACTTCAATCGTAAAGTCAACGTGACCCGGTGTATCGATGATATTAAATTGGTGGTCTTTCCACATAGCTGTAACAGCTGCCGATTGAATCGTGATACCACGTTCACGTTCCTGATCCATAAAGTCAGTTACCGCTGCGCCGTCGTGTACTTCACCAAGTTTGTGTGTTTTACCTGTGTAGAACAAGATGCGTTCTGTGGTAGTCGTTTTACCTGCATCGATGTGAGCAGCAATACCAAAGTTTCTTACTCGTTCTAATGGAGTCTGTCTTGCCATTTTTCTTTTTTCCTTTATAAATTTAACTACATTATCGGGTCTGTGGAAAAATCAAAGATTTTTCTTACGCCCCTATTGTCCGGCTTTCGACCTTGCCGCCAGCTGTCTCGCAGCCGTCAAGGTCTTAGCACTTCTTAGGGTCAGACTTGAAAAAGTTCAAAAAACTTGTCATTTTTTGACTTTTTCTGCGTCTTTCTTGCTAACTCTTTTAACGCATAAGTCTTCTATAAAAATTTTTACATAAAAACAAAATAATTCAAATTTTTGTCATGGAAGGTGATAGCATAATACTGTGCATTACATGTTGTCATCCCTGCGCAGGCAGGGATCTCACAATTTTTGCTGGCAAGCAAAGATTATATTTATCACTCCTTACCCAAATATCTCCTCATTGCCATCCAAAAACTCGTTCAAATTTTGAATATAGACAGCAGGCTTGATTGAACCATTGTTTCCGTATGGTTCAAAATTCAAAACATTCAAATATCTCTTCGCACGGCTCACGGCAACATAAAACAGCCTCAGATCCTCGTTCATGTCTCTGGGCTTTTTCCACAATGTTTTATAAATTACGGATTTTGGTGAGGTTTTTTCTTTGAATTTATTCAGGATAACCCCGAACCCCGGTCTGTCTCCGTACTGCATGTCGAAGGTCATTATTGATTTGTCGGCATTTTTGCTCGCTGAAGTTATTGAAGTGACGAAGATATACGGAAACTCAAGCCCCTTAGATGCGTGAATAGTAAGAATTTGCACCGCATCGACTTCTTTCGCCGAGACCGACGGGAGTTCAAAAGTCCTGTCCTCTTTTATCTTTTCAATATAATCCAAGAATGTATTTATGCTTACATATCCATCACTCTGCATAAAGTCGGCAAGGATTTTCTCAAACACAGCAAGGTCATTCTCCGCCTTATATTTTTCAAAATCATCCACGGTATTTTGCTTGTCCTCCCATAGGGGCGAGACGGCATTTATCAGCTTATAAAAAGACTGCAAAATATTGTCTGAAGATTTTCTTGTTTCATAAATAGTTTTGTACAGATATTTTGAAAACTCAACAATTTCAGTACTTTGCAAAATATCATTCTCATTTGCAAAAATAAACTTTTCGCAGAAATTCATTTTTTTAAGTTCGTCGAAACTCCCAGTTGTTAATATTTTTTCAAGAATTTTTTCATCCAGTATTTTTTTAAACTCATAAATCTGTGCTTGTGAAAAATTTGCACCCAAAATCCGAACATAAGCAATCTCATCAATTGTATTTTTCGTCAATCTCAAAAGTGCGATTGTATTTTTTATCACATGATCATTGAAAAATCCCGTATTTACCTTTTTTATTGCAGGAATATTTTTTTTGCGAAGATATTTTTCAATCAAATCCGCCTGCGAGTGGGATTTTACAAGTATTGCAAAATCTTTGAAATCAGTATTATCACGAGTTTTCAGATTCAAAATTTCATCCGCAATATACTTCGCCTCGGCAACTTTGTGCTCATAAGCACTGTCAAAATCGCTCAAGACTGTTGAACACACGTTTTTAGGCACACAGCTATGTGATAATCCAGCTGTCAGCTTCTCATCACATAGACCAAGTTCGTTTTCCGTAACATAATTCACTGCATTAAGGACATCTTTTGTAGAACGGTAATTTAAAGAAAGATTTATCGGCTCAAAGACTAGCGAATATTTGTTTTGAGCGTTAGCGTGCAAAACCTCAAGGTTCTCCATCTGAGCATGGCGAAAACCGTAAATCGACTGCTTCCTATCCCCAACATATGTGATGTTCGGGTGTTTAGGATTCATCAAAAGCTCGATAAGCTCCAGCTGCGCGCCGTTAGTATCTTGAAATTCATCTATAATAATGTGCTTAAAGTAGTTCTGATAGTATGTTCTGACCAGTTCGTTGTTCTTAAAAATTTCGATTGACTTGTTTATTAAGTCGTCAAAATCAACCATATCAGCGATTTCAAGTTCATTCTGATACACTGCATAAATCGTCGCAATCACTTTAACCAAATGTATTTCAAGTTTCTCTATCTCTGGAAGGTTTTCGGGGAAGCCCTGAGCATAACCGTATTCTGAGGCTTTTCGTTTCCCGAATTTGTCCAGTATAATTTTTTCTTTCGCTATAAGGTCAAAAATATTCGTGTCAAAAACGCAGTAGTCATCAGTGTATTCGCGGTAGTTAGAAACCCAGGCGTTTGTGTACTCTTCTTTTGAGTCAAATTTAAATGGTGTATTCTCGAGCGTTCTTGAGAATTTTTTCGTTGCCAAAAGAGTCTTTTCATAAAACTCTTTCGGGCTCAAACCAAGTGATTTTATTTTTTTAATTACATAAAAAATCTCATCTAAAATTTTCTCAACATCGCTGATTACATTGAGTTTATTGACACTTTTGACACAAAGAATATCCGATTCAACCCCGAGATTTTCTGTTATTTCTTTTAAATTGCTGATTTGGTCTGATTCGTCATATTTTATTCGTTTGAGAATATTGTCATATACGGCTTGCAAGGTTTTTTCTTCACCAAGTTTGAACGATGGTGAAAGTCCTGACTCAATAGAATGTTTTTTCAATAAACGGTTGCAAAAACTATGAAAGGTTGAAATCCACAAATCCTGCGTATTTTCAGAAATTCCGTTCTCATGCAACTCACTCAAAATCCTGTGTTTCATTTCACCTGCTGCTTTGTCGGTAAATGTAATTACGAGAATTTTGTTCTGAGGATTTTCGACATTTTCTTTTTGAAGCTCGAGAGCAAGTTTTGTAAAGCGTTTTGAAATGATTTTTGTTTTGCCCGTACCTGCACCTGCGACGATTTTCGTACAGCTTTGGACGGGATTCAAGACCGCAGTTTTTTGCTGTTCGTTTAGTTCATTTGTGAGGTTTTCGATTGTGTTAATCATATTTTTTCTCTTGGCGGTACATTGCATGTACCCTAATGTTAATGTCATTCTGAGCGCTTTATGGGCGAAGAATCTTTTGGTTTTGAATAGATCCTTCGGTCGCTTCGCTCTCTCAGGGTGACATAAGAATTATTGTTTTTCTCTGAATTGCTTCACATTCGTTAGCAATGACGTTCATTCTTCACCCTCCTCGCTGTCACATAAGAAGGAGTATGCGCAATCAGGACAGTTCCAGCTTTCACAAGTTTTGAATTCTTCTGCGGAGCGAATTTTGTCTATGACTGTGGTTTTTAAATTTTCTATCAATTTGTCTTTTTGCAATTCAACTATATCTGCAGGGATAAAGTCTTCACTGTACCCTCCATTTTTCGAGGACGGGCGGATGTACTGCAGGGCTAGTTTTTCGACGTTTTTATACTCCGCCAAGTCAGGTGAATTCCGGCTAGCCAAATAATACAAAGGAATTTGATAATCGTATTTTCTCTGATAATCTTCAACATTCAACGGGTCTTTGCCGGTTTTTGTCATGAAATTCACACCGTTTTCGCTCATCGCATACACGAGGTCATTCTCTTTGTCTTTGCCGGTTTTGTAGTCAATTATCGAATATGAATCACCTTTTTTTAAGATTGCATCGATTCTGCCATCAAAAGAAACACCGGGGAGCTCTTCAAGTTCAAACCTAAACGACTTTTCAGTCAACACAAAATCCGGTACAGAACTGAAAAAACCTTTGACCTCTAATTCTTTCACAGCATCTTCAAAATTGTCTTTCATCTGCTCAAGCGAGAGTTTTTCAGTAGCTTTAATCAAATCAACATCAAGCTCTTTAAATCCTGCCTCTACGGCTATTTGGGGATTTTCTTTAGAATCAAACAAAATATCTCTAAGCCCTAAAAGCGTGTATTTGTTGTATTTGTCCAAATGCCTTGAATTAAAAACTTCAAAAATTGCATGAACGATGTTTCCATAATTTGCCGAAAACGTGCTCTGTTCCTTCAGATTCAAAAGGTTTTTAAAATAATACTGTTTCGGACATTTTAAATATGTCGAAACGGCAGATGCATTGAGTTTCAAAGTTTCGTTTTGATTAATTATATTTTTCTGCGCTACAAAATTTGCATTGCTTTCAAGATGCCCAAAATTCCCAAGATTAATATAGCTTTCTGTCTCGGATTTTTCAATGGTTTTTGGCGGATGATGCAAAGAAAACTCTTGAAAATAAACAGACGGCGAGGTTTGTTTTTTGTCTTCATAAATATGATTAGAAAGGATTAGTTTTTCACCTGCACTTACCATGCCTGAAATCAAAAGCCTGTATTCATTTTTCATGTGCACTTCATCAGGTCTTATCACATATTCAAAATTCGGATGATTTTTTCTAATCAAAGAAGAAACAAATTCATTCGTATCAGGTGAAATAAAGTTTGTGGCCTTGTTTTTCGCCGGGATAGAATTTTCGTTCATACAGGGAATAAAAACATATTTGTGCTGATACTGCGAATTTAAAGACGAAAGAACAACTGAATCAGGATTCTTAGGCTCAGTCTCTACTGCATTTTCAATCAACTCAACAAAAACATCTAATGGCATTTTCGTTTTTAAAATCTCTTTATAAA
>JAVBRY010000038.1:0-3515 GCA_031547505.1 Candidatus Gastranaerophilaceae bacterium
AACCAAATAGATTTTTCAACTTTGACGGACAAAAAAGTTTTTGTCGAAAATGATGCCAATGCGGCAGCCTGGGCAGAATACAAAATCGGTGCAGCTAAGGGTATGAAAAATGCAATAATCCTGACCCTTGGCACAGGTATCGGCGGCGGTGCGATAGTAGAGGGAAAACTCTTAAGAGGAAAATCAGGCGCTGCTATGGAAGTTGGCAGTATGAAAATATATGCCGACAAAAGAAAAAAATGTACCTGTAATCGCTATGACTGCTGGGAGCGTTATGCTTCAGGAACAGGATTAAAAAATTGTGTTCAGGATATGGCTTTGACCGAGCCTGAATTTAAGACAAGCCTTTTGTCTTTGAGCTCAAAAAAACCTGATGAACTCACAACTTACGATGTTATTGAAGGACTTCAAAAAAACGATGAGTTCTGCAAAAAAGTTTTTGCGCAGTGGGAAGAGTACCTGTATGTGGGAATTGTCGGGCTTGTGAATATTTTTGACCCCGAATGCGTTGTGATTTCAGGCGGTATGGGTGAGTTTATTCATTTGCAGGAAATTGAAGATAAAGTGAACAAAGAAGTTGTTGTTCCTGCGACGAAATTATATTTGGCGCAAATGAAAAACAATGCCGGCAAAGTGGGTGCCGCGCTTTTGGCGTTGGAATAGACTACTTCAAAATATACCCGGTAGCCTTGATGTTGCCGTTTTTGTAATGCAGTACGTAGTAGTTCGACTCTGTACTTTCGATGGTGGCTTCCATACTCGCCTGTTCTATCATATCGGTCGTGTCACGGGGGCGTTTTTTGGGATTGTTTTTATATTTCTTTTCAAGTTTTGCTTTTTTTAAAAGCTTTTCTCGTTCCTCATCATCATTGACCATCTTCTCTACAAGGTTTGCGACGGGTATCGTTGCCTTGACCTTATTGGATTCAACAAGATAAAGAGTTTTTCGGTCTGCCGAAAGGATAACTTCATAGTGCCCCGGAGGGAGCTTGTTGCCCTCAAAATCACTCAATATGTAAGCTAAATTCAAAATCGGATACCTTATTGAAGGGTATGCAAAATCATTTATCGCCTTTTGACCCTCTATAATCCCTGACCGATAAGGTTTATAAGGCAAAAGATCATCGGCATTATTCTCGGCTAAAAAGTTGCAATCTACTATCATCGCACCCTCCGATACCATTTTAATGTATTTTTAGAGGAATTCCATACGTTAAAAGATTTATACTTTCTTTTGCAAGGTTATCCATTTTAGTTCGACAGGTCTTGGAGGCTCTATATAAGATGTTTCATAGTCGATCCCGTCTTGTGCAAAGCCCCATTGTTCACAATAATATTTTCCTCGCGATTCTTTTCCTTCCGAGAATGGTTCTATTTCTTTAACCTCAAATCCACTGTCTTTCGCATGTTCTCTGACTATACTTTCCGGAAAATGGCAGCAGCCATTAGCTTCATCGTAAAGAGCATTCGCCGGCATATCATCATTTTTATTAATCAAAGCATCAAAAACAAAAAGCCCGTCCGGTTTTAAAGACTCAGACACATTTTTTATGACCCTGCCTAATTCGTTATTGCTGAAATGTTGGCTGACATGCGACATAAAAGCAGCATCGTATTTTCTCTTAAACGGGTTATAAAGAATATTTCTGTCGAAAATATGTACATTTTGAAGATTTTCTGAACGTTCTTCAATCTTTTTTTTCCCTTCATCTGAAAATTCAAATGCATCAACATTATACCCGAGCTTTGCTAATGGAACCGTATTTCTTCCGTCTCCAGCTCCGATATCTGCTATATCTGCATTAGGGGAGAGTTTCGTTTGTGCAGTCTCAATTAGTTTTGAATCGGGTTCTTTACCGTTAAAGTGCCCGGACCTCCTATAGAGCGAATCGTAATGTTCTGATGAAATGGATTTAAAGTTAATCGCCGGCATGAAAATTCCTTTCACATACTTAAAAACCAAACAAGAAAAAATTTGCCATAGGTGGATACAGAAAATAAAGATGCTCTCTCGCCCCTTGGGGAGAGAGAAATTTTTCAATGCGAGGCAATGCCGAGTGTTAGAAAAATGTGTGAGGGGTTTTGTAAAATTAAAGTATATCGCTAACCCCTCACCCGTTTTTTAGACTTTCACAAAATTGTTCAAGTCAAAAAACACCCTCTCCCCAAGGGGCGAGGATTTGTTAATACTGAAATTTTTATCACTGTCTTTTAAATCTTACGTAACAATTAGTTAATAAATGTTAAATAAATAGCAAAAAAATGGTGTGTGTTTTTTTATTATAATAAACTATATAAATAGGAAATGGGTGGGGAGGTACGATGACACATTATTCAAAAGGCTATACTAAGCTTGAAAAAGCTGAGTTGAAGAGAATTGATATTAACGAATTGCCAAAAGAAATCCCAAACTTCAAAAATTCTTTTGAGTCAAAAGATTCTGTGATTAAAAAATGGCTCACAGACTGGATTACATCTGCATTCAAAAAAGGCTCTGTTAAAGAAAATACTCTTCTGCCTAAAAAATCAGACCTTGCATATTATCTCGGAGTAAGCGTCGGCACTGTCCAAAACGCAATCAGATACGTTGAAGATGAAGGATACCTTGAATCCAAACAGCGTATCGGAACTGTCATTAGAGATTTTGAATCCAAAAAACCGGCGATTAGAAAATCTACCTCAAAACGCGAAAAAGTAATCTCACAAATCAAAAAATACATTATCGACAACAACATAAAAGTTGATGAGTCATTGCCTTCGGCAAGACAAATCTCTGCAATCATCGGAAACTCCACTAACACAACAAGACTCGCACTTGAATACTTGAGCAGTATTGGCGTTATTGAAGCAAAAACTTTCAGAACAAACGAAGCGAACTGGATTTTAAAAAGAATTCCTGAATTGAGCGAAGAAGAAACGCAGTCTGAAAGTCTTGAAAACACAACACTTGTAGAACAGGTGGAAAAAGATTTAAAAGATTATATAACTAAAAATTGCACAATCGGCGACAGACTCCCTGCGCACTTTGAACTTTCGGAAATCTTGAAAGTCAGTGTGAAAACAGTCCATGACGCTATGAAAGTTTTGATAGAAGAAGGAATTCTTCTTGCCAGACGCGGCAGATACGGCACTACAATTATCAAAATGCCGGACGAAAACCTTCTACAGCCCGAAAATGAAATATCTATCTTCGCAAAAGCCGAAGAGGCACAGTTCTACAGCTATCAAAAAATTGAAAACGCAATTAAATCGTTCATAAGAGACAACTATGAATCAGGTGACAAAATGCCGTCTATGGAAGCACTTTCACAAAGGTTCGATGTGAGCACAAACACAATCAGAAAAGCACTTCAAAATCTGTCTAAACAGGGATACGTTCAGTTCTCAAGAGGCAGATATGGCGGAACTTTCATAAACGAAATCCCTGAAGACGAAGAACAACAAACATTCAGATGGCTCGCAGTCAGCCCTAACTATGTAATTACAAACAGCAGCAACTAATAAACTATGCCAAT
>JAVBRY010000181.1:0-4271 GCA_031547505.1 Candidatus Gastranaerophilaceae bacterium
TTCTTGCGCTTGATGCGGGTGATATTTGTATGCAGGAAAAAATTCAAATTACTGAAAATATGACAGATTGTGAACTTACACAGGTTATAAGTGATAAGGCGCCGTTTCTTCTATATCCGACGATAAAAGGTTTATATAGTGGTGCATTAATTCCAAAACCACAGGATGAATCTAAAGTGACGATGGCTAATAAGTTCAAAAAAGATGATGGAAAAATTGATTGGGAAAACGAAGGTGCGATTCAAGTCCACAACAAAATCAGAGCTATGAACAGTTGGCCCTGTGCGTGGACAATGTTTGGTGATAAACTTATAAAAGTTGTTGAGTCCAGATTAACTGATAAAGAATCGAAGACCAGAGGTGTAATTGAAAATATTACCAAGGATGGTATTGAGGTATCAACAATAGAAGGTGTTTTGTTGATTACAAGATTGAAGCCTGAAGGTAAGCCTGTTATGAGTGCGTATGATTGGACTAACGGTGCAAAAGTAAGACCGGGTGACCAATTTAATTAAATTTAACTAAGGGGAAATCAAGGAGATGGTATGGTAACCAGAGCAATAAGAGGTGCAATTACAGTTGATGATAACAATGCTGATTTATTAAAATCAGCGACAGTTGAGCTGTTGTCAGAAATTTTAAAAATAAATGATGTGAATATGGACGATATTTCTCACGTTATTTTTTCACTTACGTCAGATATTGATTGTGCATTTCCTGCAAAGTTCGCTCGTGAAGAGCTAAGATTTGACAGTGTTCCGATGGAGTGTATTCAGGAGCTAAATGTCAAAGGAATGCTTGAAAAGTGCCTCAGGGTGCTTATGGTAATTAACACAGAAAAAACGCAGTCTGAGATAAAACATATTTATCTTAAAGGTGCTAAGGTTCTCAGGCCGGATATTATATTGTAGCCGAATATAAATTTTTGTTAAAAAACGATAAATAATAAGCAATTTTTGTTCTTTAGGAACGTATAAAATACATCACTAAAAACTAAGGTAACGTATTATGGTAAATGTAGCAGGTATTTCAGTAAATCAGCCGAATAGTATTACAAAACAAAACTCAAGTCCAAGTTTTAAGGCAAGGGTACCCTATGATGATATTGTTAGATTGCTTCAAGAACAGGCGATACATAACATGGTGCCGGGTGGGCCAATAAGTGCAAAAACACAAGGAATCTGCAGAACCCTCACAGGCGAGGCTTTTGTGACAAAAAATGTTTTGAATGACTGTGGGGAGTACTTGCGTGAATTCAATTCTATTTTGAAAAATATTTCTAATAAAACATATAACTATTTAAAAAAGAACCCTTTTTCTCAAAAACTTCCGGCTGATTTTACAGATAAAAATGTAAAACTGATAACAAAAAAAATGGGTGATAATGGTACCGGTGGATACAGAGTACTGAATGTTCCATTTATTAAAACAGATTCTCAATGGACAAGTACTATGTCATCAACTATGAATACAAAACCAACGGTTGATATGTCAAAACCGAGTTTATTTAATCCTTTTGCAGGACAAAAACAAATTGCTATAGATTTCCCACCCCTGCCTCGATAGCTTTGCATAAAGATTCGAAATCAAAATCAGGTTTGATTTCACTTAGCGTTATGATTTTTGATGTATCAGGTGATTCTCCGAATATGTTTTTTATTTTTTCGACATCATAGTCGATGAGTATCGAGCCGTGCTGCAGGATATAATTTTCTTTCCTGAACTGTGCCGAGCCAATGAGTTTTTTGCCCTGATAGCTCAGATCAGCACCTGTTGAAAGTGACATGCAGTATTCGGGTTTTGAGTTGGCTTTGCGTTCTGTTGGGAATTCTAAATCTATTCCTAGCAGCCTAAAGCCCTCAATAAGTCCGCCTGAGATTTCTTTGTATGAAGAGATTACAGAACTGCCGTTTTTTAAAAACTCAACAGGGGTTACGAATGAATATGTGAGTTCATTATCGTGCAAGAGTGCGCGTCCGCCTGTAAGTCTTTTGACGATGCCGATGCCGTTTTCTTTACAGTATTCTGCGTTAACAACTGATTCGTCTTGGTTTCGTCCGAGTGAAACACACGCCGGAGACCAGCCATAGAGACGCAGAATCGGTTCTTTTGTCTGTTCTTGAATTGCCTGATTCAAAAGAGATTCGTCAAAATCCATATTAAATTTGCCGATGTTTACTGTGTAGAGGATGAAGCGAGCCATTATTCAAGAACCTTTTTAATGGCTTTAGGGATATTGTCAATTTGGTCTTGTGCCATTACGCAGTACTCTGTTAAATCTTTAGAAGCAATTTCTCCCGTGAGTCCGTGAAGATAGACTCCCAGTTTTGCTGCATTTTCACAAGACGCGCCCTGAGACAAGAATCCTGCAATCATTCCTGTTAAGACATCACCGCTGCCGGCTTTTGCGAGTGCAGTGTTTCCGCTTGTATTAATAAAGCATTTTAAATCCTTTGTGCAGACAACAGTTTCATGCCCCTTCAGGACAGTTATACAGCCGAATTTTTCGCTTGCTGTTTTTGCGGCTTTGATTCTGTTTTCTTGAATTTCTTCTACAGGGATTCTAAGAAGCCTTGAGAGTTCTTTTGGGTGAGGGGTTATGATTGAATTTTGGGGAAGCGGTTTCAAGCCCAAAGATGCAATGATATTCAATGCATCAGCATCCAAGACAATCGGCATAGTTGAAGCTTGAAGATAGATCAACATATTATTTATAAAATTTGTGGAGGATTGAGTTTCGGATAATCCCGGTCCCATAACCAAAACAGTGTATCCGTTTAACACGGGTTTTACTTCCTCAAATGAGCTGGATGAAATGGATTTGGTTTCAGATTCTTTCAATTGGACAAAGGTGACGTTAGGGGTTTGTGCTGCAACGCTTTTAATAACAGCATCAGTAGATGCTAGAGTAACAAGTCCTGCTCCTGCTTTGAGGGCTGAAACTGCTGCTAAATAAGCAGCACCTTGATAGTTATAGCTTCCTGCTATTGTTAAAACCTTGCCGAATGTGCCTTTATTAGAGTCGACGGGTCTTTGAGGCAGGAGCCATCTTATATCTTCTGCTGTGATTCGTTTATCATCCATTTTGTCTGATTGCCTCGTACACTACTATTGCTGCAGAGTTTGAAAGGTTTAGGCTTCTTTGTCCTTCATTCATTGGGATGGTGATAGACGTTTCAGGGTTTGCCTTCAAGACTTCTTCATTTAATCCCCTTGTTTCCGGGCCGAAGACCAAAAAATCTCCCTCTTTAAATTTTATGTCAGTATAGCATTTTTTTGATTTTGTTGTCAGGTAGTAGAAAGTATTATTCGGAAATTCTTCGTTGAGTTTTTCGAGTGATTCGACTCTGTTTATATTTACGGAATCCCAATAGTCTAACCCGGCACGTTTCACATGTCGGCTGTCGATAGAAAATCCGAGCTTCCCGACAAGATATAAATCAGAACCTGTGCAGGCACATAGTCTGGCAACATTACCTGTGTTTTGAGGAATTTCCGGTTCTACTAGAACTATATTTAGTTTGGTTTGTATCATATTCTTTCCTTTAGAATAATTTTAACAAAAATGTAGTGAAGATAATATTGGATATATTCATAAATAAAAAGAGCCTTGCTTTAGCAGGCTCTTTTTATTTATTATTTTTTAACTTCGTTTTATCGTTGAATACTTAATTGTTACCTTCGAGTAATCGAACTTTTGCGCGAGCGCCTTTACCTGAAAGATCCGCTTTACCTTCTTGAGCCAACCAGCCGATACCCATAGATACAAAGTTTTCGCTTAAGTCTAAATCTTTTTCCATTTTAGTGATGGTAGCTTCGCTGTTTTTTTGTTCTGTTAAGTAATCGTAAACTTTTCCTGCTGCTTCGCCAATGTAATAATTCATGCTAAATCTCCTTTATTAATGTGTACCTAATATAAATGTTTATACTATTATATATATTATAAAAAGTGATATTTGTAAATGGAGTTTAACAATGAATCATCCAAAAAATGTATTTTTAAAGGGAAAATCGTGGGTATATGGAGACGACGTAGACACAGATGTAATCATTCCGGCGAGGTATTTAAACACATCTGACGAAAAAGAGCTTGCTTCACACTGTATGGAGGATATTGATAAAGATTTTGCAGCTAATGTTGCACAAGGAGACATAATTGTTGCGGGAGAAAATTTCGGCTGTGGTAGTTCAAGAGAACATGCACCAATTTCAATCAAAGCCAGCGGTGTAACCATTGTCATAGCAAAAACATTTGCGAGAATATTTTTTAG
>JAVBRY010000041.1:0-2642 GCA_031547505.1 Candidatus Gastranaerophilaceae bacterium
GGCCCATAGTTGTTAGAACATCTGGTTGTTAATACAGGCAATTTGTATGTTTCATAATAAGAACGAACCAACATATCTGAAGAAGCCTTCGATGCCGAATAAGGACTGTTTGGTGCAAGAGGAGTTTCTTCCGTAAAATACCCTGTCGAACCAAGTGTCCCGTATACTTCATCAGTCGAAATCTGAACAAAACGCTGTGTGCTACATTCTTTTGCCGCCTGCAAAAGATTCAACGTGCCCTTAACATTCGTTTCAATAAATATCTCAGGACCTTCGATACTTCTGTCCACGTGCGACTCAGCCGCAAAATTTATACAGTAATCAGCTTCATTCATTAATTCAAAAACAAGCTTCTTGTCACAGATGTTCCCGTGAATGAATTTATAGTTAGGGTAGTTAGCAACATCTTTAAGGTTTTCAATATTTCCTGCATAAGTCAGAGCGTCCAGATTGATAATCTTATAATCAGGATACTTGCTTAATATGTGTCTTATAAAACAGCTTCCGATAAAGCCTGCACCGCCTGTAACCAGTAATTTCATGATAATCTGCCTCTATTGTTGGGTTAATCTATTATTTATAAGTCTACATAAAATATACTTTATGTTAAAGCTGAAACATATGATAAAATATTTATCAATTGGCGGTATTTGAAAAAGGATAAAATGAATAAACCTATAGATAAATTTCAAGAAAAATTAGAAATAATAAATAGCATTTTTACAATATTTGAGTTTGGCAAAATGATACTACCTCAATTGGCTATTCTTGGGATGCCGTTTATTATTGTTTCACATATGGAGACCTCTATTACTGCTAAAATTTTCTACGTCATATTTATGTATATTTACATTTTTGGGGTTTTACGGCTTGCAATCACTGTATACAAAGACAAACGGGCAATACTGTATAATATAATTTTCTTTGTTTTAAATATATTTCTTTGTGGTCTTTGCGTTGAACATAAATATTATCTGGGAAATATAAGCACAATATTTGCTTTGGGAGCAGTTGTGCAAGGACCTGTGCTTTTTTTATTAATAAGTGATGTTTGCGGATTTACGAAGTCATCAAAGAAAAAAGCTGCATTAGATTTGGACGAAACTGAAAATATTGAACATGTTGAGCGAGTTTAGCTTAAAAATTGTTTTTGGCATCTATTAATAATGGATTCTTGTTATCTTTATCTGAAACAATGGGTGTTCCAACTAAGCCCCATTCTATTCCAATCTCTGGATCATTCCACAAAATCCCCGCATCATGCTCGGGTGAGTATTCTTCTGAACATTGATAACACACTTCAGCCTCATCAGAGAGTACGAAAAATCCGTGAGCAAACCCTGCAGGAATATACAGCATCTTTTTATTTTCTTCGCTCAGCTCAACGCCGACCCACTTTGAATATGTAGGAGAATTTTGTCTTATATCTACCGCTACATCGAATATAGAGCCTCGTATGCATCTTATGAGCTTAGTTTGGGCTTTTGGATTAAGCTGGTAATGGAGCCCTCTAAGCACACCCTTTGTTGACTTTGAGTGGTTAATTTGAACAAAATCATCCGGCATGTCGTTTAGTTTAAATAGAGAGGATTTATAACTTTCAAAAAATAATCCTCGCTCATCGAAGAGAACGTTTGGAGTAATTATTTTAACTTCTTTGATGTCAGTACTTTCAAAATTAAAAGACATAAATAGACCTTTCACACGGCTCACGCTAATTATAGCATAATCGGGCTATACAAAAAGAAAATAGTGTCATGATATAATTATTCAAAAAGAAAAAGGAGGGACCCTATCATGAAGAAACTTTACGCAATCACAATACTATCCGCATTTATAATGAGTGCATCTACTGCAATGGCTGCCACTTATTACGCAAATCCGGGAATGGAAAAATCTCAGCAGCTGATTAACAAACAAGAAGACTTCATCAAAAAAATGGATGATAAAACCACTCAGACAAATATAAAAATCCAGGATGCTCAAGCAGACGCAAAAGCTAAAGAAGAAGCTTTGAAAAAACAACAGGCTGATGCTAAAGCAAAAGCGGATGCAGATGCTAAAGCTAGACAAGATGCCTTAAAAAAACAGCAAGATGCTAATAAACAGAATCTTGACTCAATAAAAAAAGACATCAACACACTTAAACAACCATATCAAAAGTAAATAATTAATAAGAGAATACCAACTCGGTATTCTCTTATTTTAATGTATGTGATATTTTTGTTATCGATAGATAGAAAAACAACTACAGAGAAAGAGGATTAGAATGAAAAAATTATTGATAGTTTTGGGTTTACTTTGTGTTATGACTCCTGCATTTGCAGCTGACAAGTATGCTTCTGTAGATTTAGAAAAAGTTCTTCGCAGCTATTCTAAAACTGCTACATTGAATGCCAGCTTCCAAAAAGATGAAGGCGACATCAGATTATTCGTACTTGACGCTCAGAAAAAAGTATTGAGCGCAAAAGATGCTGACAAAAAATCTTTAGAAGAAAAATATAACAAAGAACTTCAAGGCAAAGTAGATGCTCTTCAAAAGAAAAAAGTTGAAGCGCTTGCGGGTATTGAAGCTGATATCAGAACAGAAATCGCTAAAATCGGCAGAACAAGCGGTTATGCTCTGATTTTGACAAGCACTA